>VXNJ01000001.1:663095-717983 GCA_009840625.1 Chloroflexota bacterium
CCGCCACCACCAGGGTTCCCGGCCGGTCCACCCGGTCCTGGGTTTCACGCTCGCGGGCGCCCTTCTGCCGCCCGCCGTCGCCGACAAACGCCACGACCGGTTCATCGCCGGCCAGCGCGGCCGCGCTGGCTGCCGGAAGACCGTATGCCATCGTGGACAACCCGTTGGACACCAGGAAGGTGCGCGGGCTGTAAGAGTCCCAGTACTGGCAGATGGCCAGTTTGAACATTCCAACGTCGCAAGTCGTAATTGCCGACCGCGGAGTGGCGCGTCGGATCGCCCGCAGGGCATCCACCGGATCAAGGCCCCCGCGCATGTGGTCCGGCAGGGTGCGCGCCGGCAGCGTCCCGGCGCTGCGATCTACCTCGGCCTGCCCTCGCGCCTCGGCGGCGCGGCGGACGCCCCTGAACGGGCCCAGGCCGCTCTCGCAAAGTTCGCCAAGGGTCAGGTTCAATTCGCAAATGATTTGCTCGCCCGGCACCGACGGATCGGTTCGGGACGCCGGCTCCAGGCGCAGCGGCGCGGTAAATCGCCATGGCCGGATAAAGTCCGTCCCGTCAAGGCCGATCGCCAGTATCAGGTCCGCGCCGGCAAGCAATTGTTCGGAGCCGCTAGAGCCGTACGAAGCCAGGACCCCCGCCAAGCGAGGGTCGTCGCTGGAAATCCAGCCTTTGGCCTTGGGTGTTATCACCACCGGCAGGTCCAGGGCGTTGACCAGCGCGCGGGCGCTGTCGATCAGGTCCGGATCACGGACTCCCACCCCCAGGATTAGTGCCGGCCTGCTGGCGCCCTCCAGGAGATCGGCCACGGTCCCCGCCGCTGATTCAAGCACCTGGCCGTTGGCAAGCGGGGCCGGAAGGTCGAGCGGGGCGGTCGGCACCCGCTGGTCGGAGGCGGAAACCAGCAGCGTAACCGGTCCGGGAACCGGCGCCTGCAGGACGTTGGTGGCATGGCTCAGGGTGGCTGCCAGATTTGCGGCGTCAATGCGCTCAACGTAAGCCGAGATGGGTTCGAACAAGGCCTTCAGGTCCAGATTCATGTGGACCATGGAGGATCGTTCCGCGGCATCATATTCGCCTACGATGGCAATCACCCGGCTGCGCTCGAGGAAGCTGTTGGCGACCCCGTTGACGAGATTGGAAGCTCCCGGGCCGACCGTAGAAACGCAAACCGCCGGCCGGCCGGTGACCTGGCTTTCGGCGTCGGCCATGTGGGCCGCCGCGGCTTCGTGGTGCACCAGCACCCAGTCGATTCCGACTTCGATCATCGCGTCGATCACGTGGGTAACCTCGCCGCCGGGCAGGCCGTAGGCGCGTTCCACCCCCAATCCGCGCAGATAACGGGCGATTTCCAGCGAGACGTTGGATTCCACTGCGACTCCCGGGCGCAAAAACCTAGCAAATGATATTGAGGTTGATAACGAATCCCGGCTACCCAATCGGAGAATTACTGGGCCGCAACTATCCAGAAATGAGCTAGGGACAACGGCGAATGGCCAGCCCGATCATCACAATCGACGGCCCGTCCGGTTCGGGCAAGACGACGGTAGGACTGGCGGTCGCCGAACGGCTGGGTCTCTGCCTGATTGATACCGGCCTGGTATACCGCGCGGTCGCCTACGAATGCCTGCGCTGGGGCAAGGATCCGCGCGACGGATCGGCCGCGCGTGACGCAGCCCGCGAACTCGAAGCCGACCTGAGTCCGGGCAGCCGGCCAAAGCTCCGGATCAACGGCCGCCTGCTGGACCCCCGGCTGCGCTCCTCGACGGCACATCTTTATCTGGCCCAGGTCGAACGCGCGGTCCCATTGGTGGCCCGCCAGGACGCAGTCCGGACCGCGCTTTTGCCCAAGCAGCGTGCGCTCTTGCACGATGGGGCGGTGCTGCTTGGCCGCGACGTCGGGACAACCGTTTGTCCCGAAGCCGATCTGAAGGTTTATCTGCGGGCCAGCGCCGCGGTCCGGGCGCGCCGCCTGCATTCGGACCACCGCGGCGGGGCCGGGCTTGCCGGCGGCGTTGACCAAGTCCGCAGCGAAATCGAGCGGCGCGACGATTTCGACACCAATCGCGCCAGTTCGCCCCTGCGGGTCCCGCCCGGAGCATTGATCCTTGATACTGAGTCCCTGTCGGCGCGGGCGGTGACCAGGGCGATCCTGGCCGCCTTCAACGGCGCCCAGGCCCGTCCGGAGTGGCCGTTGGCGAATTCGCTGCTCATGACCGCCGTTACTTCCTTTTTCGATGTCTACCTGCGCCTCTATTGCGAACCCATCCGCCTCGAGGGGCTAGAGAACGTTCCATCACACGGCCCGGTAATCGTGGCCGCCCGCCACGTCCACAACGCCGACGTGAACTTCCTGGCCCACTACTCGCCGCGCCAGTTGCAGTTTCTGGCCAAGTCGTCCCTTTTCGAATGGCCCCTCATCGGATACGCAATTCACGCCCTGCGCGCCATCCCGGTTCAGCGCAACGTAGCTGAAACTACCGGCTTGCGGCGCGGCTTGAAGGCCCTGGCCGATGGCGGAGCGGTCTGCATTTTTCCCGAAGGGACGCGCCACCGCGACGGAATCCTGGGGCGTCCCTATCCGGGCGCCGGCTTGCTGGCGCTGCGGTCCGGAGCGCCGGTTGTCCCGGCGGTCGTTGACGGGTTGGAACGGCTGGATCTTTCGCAACTGGCCTGCCCCGAACCGGAATCGGTGGCGATGCGCTTCGGGCCCCCTTTCCGGTTGCGTCCGCCGGCTGCCCTGCGCGGCGGTCGCGCGGCCCGCTGGGCCAGCTGGGCGATCATGCACGAGATCGCCCGACTGCTGCCTGAATCGGCCAGTGCGGCGATCGCCCCCGAACTTGAGCAATTCACCGGCGACCGGTCCTGACCCGGCGCCACGGTTGAATCAGAGGAATTTGAATTGGTCGCAGTCGCCGCCTTGATCGGGCCGCCCAACGTCGGCAAATCGTCGTTGTTCAACCGCCTCACCAGGTCGCGTCACGCGGTAGTCGAGGGCCAGCCCGGCACGACCCGCGATCGCTCCTACCGGCGCGTGCAGCACCGTGGGCGGTCATTCCTCCTGGTGGATACGGCCGGACTCTTTGCCAATCAGCGCGATGAACTGGCGCTCGCCGCCGACCAGCTGGCCCGCGGCGCCGTCGAGGACGCCGACCTGCTTGTGGTCGTAGCCGACTCAACCCTGGGCGTGACGACCGAGGACTTGGCGGTCGCCGCGGTAGTACGGCGGTCGGGCCTGCCGCGCCTGTTGTTGGTGAACAAATGCGACTCTCCGGAACGCGATCAACTGGCGCCCGAATTCCACCGCCTCGGTCTAGGCACGCCGCTGGCGGTTTCCGCCCGTCGCGGCCGCGGGACGGCCGCGGCCTTGGGTCAGATAGGCCGCCTGATTCCGGCGCAAGTCCCTGCGCCGGAAACCGCTGACCTACCGCAGGTCGCGATCGCGGGTCGTCCGAATACCGGCAAATCGACCCTGCTCAACTCATTGCTCGGACAGGAGCGCTCGCTGACCAGCCCGGTGCCGGGGACCACCCGCGACGTGGTCGATGCCGAATACCAGTGGTCCGGTCGGCGCCTTACGCTTCTGGACACGGCCGGGTTGCGCAGGCGCGGCAGGGTCCAGATGGGGGTGGAGCGTTTTTCGGTGATCCGATCGCTGCGCGCGATCGACCGCGCCGACGTGTGCGTACTGGTGATTGACGCCAGCGAGGGCGTGACCGCACAAGATGCCCACATTGCCGGGTACGCGGCCGAATGCGGTTGCGGCCTCGTCCTCGCTGCCAACAAGTGGGACCTGCTGGAAGAGGACGCGAGCGCCCTGCACCGTTTCCAGGATTCGCTGCGGGTCCGGATGCGGTTCATTGCCCATGCGCCGCTGGCGCAGGTCTCGGCGCTGACCGGGCGCAGCATCAAAAATGTGCCGCGGCTGGCGCTGGAGGTTTACGACAACCGGGCCCTGGCGATTCCCACGCCCCAGCTGAACCGATGCCTGCTAACACTGGGCCAGCGCCGCACCGCGCGCGGACCGCGCGGGCAAGTGGCCCGTCTGCGCTACGCGACTCAGACCGGTCAAAAGCCGCCGCGCTTCGACCTTTTTTTCTCCGACCCGAAGTTCGTTCACGGGTCCTATATGCGCTATCTCGAGAACGGTTTGCGACGGCAATTTAAGCTTGAGGGCACGGTGATTCGCATGCGCGCGCGATCGGCGCGAGGCAAGCAATCGGGCGGGCGTGGCGGAAGAGCATGAACTCCGAAATTTCTTCGATTCTCTACCTGGTCATCGTGACCCTGGCGGCGTATCTACTGGGATCGATGCCCTTTGCCCGCTGGGTCGCCCAAGGGGTGTTCTCAGCCGACCTTTCGACCAAAGGCAGCGGCAATTACGGTGCCACTAATGCGCTGCGCGTGGTCGGTCCGGCGGCCGGCGCGATCGTCCTGCTGGCGGACCTGCTCAAGGGTGTGGCCGCCGCGCTCATTCCGGGCCTCCTCTTCCAAGACCTGCCCGGAATCCAAGCGATTTCCGCCCTGGCGGCGGTGATCGGTCACAACTGGTCGATCTTCAACGGCTTCAGCGGCGGACGGGGGGTAGCCACCGGCATCGGCGCCGGGCTGGTCATTTACCCGGTCGTGGTGATCGCGGCGGTGATAGTCGGCGTGGGCCTGGTCGCGGCCCTGCGCTACGTTTCGCTGGGGTCACTCATCGGTACGCTGATCGCCGTGCTGCTCGCGTTCACCTTGTATTTCACCGGTCTCTGGCAGTCCCCGTGGGGAATGGTTTACGTGGCCCTGGGCAGCGCGATGATCATCTGGCGGCATCACGACAACCTCAAGCGCCTGGCGGCGGGCAAGGAACTGCAGCTGGCGGCCTGGCCCACCTATTTCAAGCGCGCGCGACGGCCGCGCCGCTAGCTTTCAGCCCTGTCGTCCAAGGTCTGCTCGCATTGCGGGCTCCCGACTCTGCTTGACTGCATTCGCTGCCAGCGGCCCTACTGCCAGGAGTGTCTGCAGCGCACCGACGCCGGACTGATCTGCTTTGAATGCATGGGGCAGCCCCCGCCGGCAACGCGCAGGCGGCGCCAGGCGCTTTCCGAGGCCCTGATATTGACCGGGATCGCCGGCGCGGCCAACGTCTTTTTCCTGCTGGCGTCGGGGTACAACGTCTTCTCCCCGCTGGCATTGATCGCCGGAGTGGCCGCTGGCTGGGTGATCGGGGACCGGGTGCGGCGCGGCGGAAGCGACGCGGCCCGGGCTCGCTGGCTGGGTTCCAGCGCCATGCTGCAGGGTGTGCTCGCCGGGTCGCTGCTGGTGGCAATTGCCCAACAGGTCGAAATAGCGCAAATCCCGACTGGCAGCCTGAGCGTTGAATTCCCGGCCCTCTTCCTGGCCCTGGTGATCAGTTCGGTCTTTTTCCTCGCCGCCGGGGTGGCGGCGGTCTTCTGGCGCCTGGCCCGCTACTGAGCCAGTTGGCGGCGCAACCGGCGGAACGCTTCAACCATCACGCCGGCATCTGTGTGATAGCCGAGAAACTGAATTCCCATGTCCAGCCAGCGCCGGGCGGGCTCCGGATCAAAAGCGTAAATCCCCAGGGCTTTGCCGTAGCGAGCGCACAAATCCACCGTCGTCGCCACCTGTTCGATGACCGTCGGGTGCTCAGGCTGCCCAGGCACTCCCAGCGATTGCGACAAATCCATCACGCCGATAAAGAAACAGTCGACTCCGTCCAGGCGGCATAGTTGCGGCAGGCATTCAATTCCCTCTGATCCCTCGATCTGCAGGATTACCGCTGCTCGTTCGTTCTCGCGTTCGTAGAACCCGGGGTCACCCAGCGAGGAATAATCGGCATTGCGCACGTGCGCCATCACGCCGCGGTTGCCCAGGGGGTGATAGCGGGCGGCGGCCACGGCGCGTGCAGCCGCCTCCGGACTTGAGATCTGGGGGACCATAACCCCCTGAGCTCCCATATCGAGCGCCTTGGTGATTTGTGGCGGGTCCACCTGCGGCACGCGGACGACCGCTGCCATCGACCGGGCGGCGGCAGCGCGAACCAGCTGGGCGGCCCGCTCTTCCGAATACATGCCATGCTCGGTATCGACGATCGCAAAGTCGAAACCGGCGATGGCGATCATTTCGACTACGTCGGGGCTGGGCATGGTCAAGAAAGGTCCCATCACCGTTTCGCCGGCCAGCAACTTCTGACGCAGATTCAATTTCTCGGGCATGCGCGTTCGTACATTTCTCGTCGGATGCTGAACCAGATTGCAGTTTGCCAGATGCCCGCGCGGGCGAGCTTTGCGACAAGCGCTGCGACGCCCCCGCCGGCGTGATTACAATCCTTTTTGTAAATGATTATCATCTGCAACTGAATCCGGTTGTTCGTTTTCATCGCCCGCGGACTCCGGTCCCGCTCACCCAGCCGGCTGCGCCTCGTCGGCGCGTTTGCGCTGCTGGCGGCGGCCCTGTTTGGTTGCGACGCCGCCCAACCGGACGACGGTCGGCTGCGGGTGGTGGTCACCACCGGGCAAATCGAGGACGTCGTCGCCAACGTGGCCGGCAATCGCGTCACGTTGCACGCCCTGATGGGGCCGGGCACGGATCCGCACCTGTACGTCCTGTCCGAAGGGGACCTGGTGCGCTTGGAACAGGCCGACGTCATCTTCTTCAACGGCCTGCATTTGGAGGCCAAACTGGCCGACATATTGGCCAATTTGGGTCGCGACGGCCGCCGTTCGGTGGCGGTCACGCGCGACATGCCCGAGAGCGCTCTCATCGATACCGCGGGTTTACAAGGCGGGCACGACCCGCACGTGTGGTTTGACTTAGAGCTCTGGTCGCAGGCGGTCGCGACCATAACCACGGAACTCGCGGCCGCCGATCCGGCCGGTGCCGATGAATATGAGGCCAACTCCGAGGATTACCTTCGCGGGCTGGCGGAACTTGGCCGATGGGCCGGGTCTCAGCTGGAAAAGGTACCCCCGGACCGGCGGATACTGGTCACTGCCCACGATGCATTCGGCTACTTCGGGCGCGCATGGGGATTTCAGGTCTACGGTCTCCAGGGGATATCGACGGCTTCCGAAGCCGGGGCCGGCGACGTTCAGCGGTTGGCGAACTTTCTGACCGAAGAAAAAATCCCGGCGATATTCATCGAAACCTCGGTTCCGGACCAAACGATGCGCGCCGTTCTCGAGGCGGCACGGGCCCAGGGGCACCAGGTCCAGATCGGAGGGGAACTTTTCTCGGATGCGCTGGGGCCGCGCGATTCGGATGCCGGGACGTTTGAAGGCATGTACCGGGCCAACGTAGCGGCGATCGCGGGCGCGCTCGGGCAATGAACTCGGCCGAGGATGCTCCGGCCCTGCGGGTTGCTGACCTCACCGTTGCATACGAGGAAAAGCCCGCGCTTTGGGACCTTGATCTCGATGTCCCGCAGGGTGCCGCGATGGCGGTTGTCGGTCCCAACGGGGCCGGCAAATCGACCCTTCTGAAGGCGGTGCTGGGACTGGTGAAGCCGGCCGCCGGGACCATCGAGTTGTTCGGTACGGCGCGGGACCCGGATCGGCGACGGGTCGCCTACGTGCCGCAGCGCGAGAGCGTCGACTGGGACTTCCCGATCAATGTCCTCGACGTGGTCCTGATGGGTCGCTTCGGGCATCTGGGTTGGCTGCGCCGTCCGGGGCGCGACGACAACCAGCGGGCCCGCGCCGCGCTGGCCGACGTCGGCATGAGCGAGTTTGCGAACCGGCACATCGCCGACCTATCCGGGGGCCAACAACAACGCGTATTCCTTGCCCGCGCCCTGGTCCAGGACGCATCGCTCTTCATCCTGGATGAACCATTCCAGGGCATCGACGCGGTATCCGAGCGCACGATCGCGGACTTATTTGCAAGGATCCAGCAGGGCGGTGGCACAGTGTTGGCGGTTCACCATGACCTGGGGACGGTGGCCGAGTACTTCGACCACGTCCTGATTCTGAACGTCTCGCGAATCGCGGCCGGCCCGGTCGCGGCCGAGTTCACCAACGCCAACCTGAGCCTGGCCTACGGGGTCCAGAACCCGCTGCTGGCAGACACCGACTGATCCAGTGCCCGAACTAGGCGAGTTCCTCAACCAGTACCTGCTTGGCCACACTTTCCGAACCGTGGCCGCCGGCGCGGCGGCAATGGGCCTGATCAGCGGGGTGATCGGATCGTTCGCCGTCGCCCGGGGGCAGAGTCTGATGGGCGATGCGGTTTCGCACGCCACCCTTCCCGGGGTGGTTGTGGCAGCGATGCTGGTGGGAGTCCGCGAACCCTGGGCCCTTATTGCCGGGGCCAGTGTCACCGGAGTTGCGGCGGCGGCCGCAATCTCACTTACGGCACGCTCGACCCCGGTCAAGTTCGATTCGGCCCTCGCCCTGGTCCTGACCGCCGCGTTCGGACTCGGCATGGTCCTGCTGGTCGCCCAGTCGCGCGGCGACAGCGCCCAGGCTGGGCTGAACAACTTCCTCTTCGGCCAGGCCGCGGCGATCGTAGCCGCGGACCTGCTCACCATCGCCGCCACCGCTTTGCTGGTGCTGGCGGCAGTTGCTTGGCGATGGAACGAATTCCGGGCGATTTGCTTCGATTACGAATTCGCCCAGGTGGCCGGAGTCGCGGTGCGTCGCCTCGACCTGTTGCTTGTTCTGCTACTGGTGGTGACGATCGCGGCCGGGCTCAAAGTCGTGGGCGTGGTGTTGATGAGCGCGATGCTGGTGGCGCCGGCCGTGGCAGCCCGCCAGTGGTCCGACCGCTTCGCGGTGGTGACCACCCTGAGCGCTGCCTTTGGCGTGACCGGGGGCGTGGCCGGCGCCTTCGTCTCGATCCTCGGCCCGTCGCTGGCGACCGGCCCGCTGGTGGTCCTGAGCCTGGGCGCAATCGCCCTCGTGTCGATCGTCGCGGCACCGCGGCACGGGGTCATTGCCGAGTACGTGCGCACCCAGCGTCGCCGCAGCCGCTTCCGGCTTGAGAAGACCCTGGCGGCGATGCTCGCCCTGGAAGGGCAGCATTTAAGCGGTCAGCACTTGCACTCGGCGGCGGCAATCCAAGCCAGCATCCCCGACCTCGACGGCGTCGACGAGATGGTTCGGGAGCTAGCCGCGGCCGGCCTGGCGACCGGCTCCCCGGGACAGGGCTGGAGGTTGACCGCCCAGGGAATCGCGCGGGCCCGCGGGATCCTGGATGAACGCAACATCGCGTTGCCGGGGACTTCCCCTTGACCCCCGGCCAGCTCGAAGTCCTGACCGTGGCCCTGTTGGCCGGATGGTCGTGCTGCTTGCCCGGAACCTGGCTGGTGCTGCGCGGATCGGCGATGCTGGTCGACGCGATCTCGCATACGGTGCTGCTGGGGATCGTGTTGGCGTTCCTGCTCAGCGGGGACCTGGGTTCGCCGCTGCTGCGGGCCGGCGCGGCGCTGATCGGAATCCTCACCGTAGTCATGGTGAACCTCCTTGCGCGGCGACCGCTGGTCCGCACCGACGCCGCAATCGGGCTCGTATTCCCGGTGCTGTTCGCCCTGGCGGTACTGCTGATCACCCTGCTGGCCGAAAACGTGCACCTGGACACCGACGTAGTCCTGACCGGGGAGATTGGACTAGCCCCCTTCGACCGGGTAGAAATCGGCCGGCTCTCGGTCCCACGATCGTTCCTGTATCTCGGCGCCGTCCTGCTGCTCAACGCCTCACTGACGGCCGCCTTCTGGAAAGAACTCAAGGTGTCCAGCTTCGATCCGGGCCTGGCCGCCGCAATGGGCATGTCGCCGGGGGCGATCGGACTCGGTCTGGTTGCGGCCACCTCGCTGACCGCAGTGACCGCGTTCGATTCGGTCGGTTCCATCCTGGTGGTGGCGCTGGTGGTGGGACCGCCGGCGAGCGCTTTGCTGCTCACCCGACGCCTGCCACGTATGGTCGTCTGGTCGCTTGGCCTGAGCGCCAGCGCCGCGATTCTTGGGTACGGCGGCGCCTGGTATTTCGACACGACCATCGCCGGATCCGTCGCCTGCGTCATCGGGATCCAATTCGCCGGCGCGGTGCTGGCGTCCCCGCGCCGCGGCTTGATAGCGCGGCTGCGGATCCGGCGGCGGCGGCAGCTTGAATTCGCCCAGACGCTGCTGGTCAAACACCTGCTAAACCACTACGGCACCCCGCAGGAACGCCGCGAAAGCGAACTCGAGCACCTGCACGCCGGACTCGGCTGGGAACCCGAATTTGCCCGGCGCGTGGCGGGGACCGCCGTCGGTGCCGGACTGGTTCAAATCGACGGCGACCGACTGCGCTTGCTGGGTCCGGGCCGGATCCGGGCCGAAGCCGGGTAACCCGGCTGCCGCCGATACCGCCGGCGAAGGACCCGATCGGGACTTGCGTTTAGGTTGAAATTGCCCCGGCCCTCTGGCGCCCAAGATTGGACGACTGTTTGATGTCGAAACGCCCGCCGCTCATCGGGTTGATGCTGGGCGACGCGGCCGGAATCGGTCCGGAGATTACGGTCAAGGCTCTGGCGTCGGGGGCACTGGAGGGCGTGGCCCGGCCGGTGCTGTTCGGCGACCGCCGGGTGCTTGAGCTGGGAATCCGGGAAGCCGGGGTCGACATCCGGTACAAGACCCATGCATCGCTAGCCGGGGCGGAATGCGAAACGGGCGTGCCCCTGGTGGATTTGAACAACGCCGACCCGGGAGTGGTTGCCAAGGGCCGCGCTTCGGCGGCCGCGGGCAGGGCCTGCATACAAACGCTGCAGATCGTAATCGACCACGCCCTGGCTGGTGAATTGGACGCGATCTGCTTCGCCCCGCTCAACAAGGCGGCCCTGCACCTGGGCGGATCGCCATTTAACGACGGAGCCGGCCTGATCGCCAGCATGACCGGATTCGAAGGCGATTTTGGCGAAATGAACGTCATTCCGCAGTTCAGCACCTTCCGCGTCACCTCGCACGTGTCGCTGCGCGAGGCCCTGGACCTGATTACTCCGGAGAGAATCGCCAAAGTCGTGCGGCTGGCCGACCGCACCCTGGCCGGCATGGGCAAGGCCCGACCGCGCCTGGGCGTTGCGGCATTGAATCCGCACGGCGGCGACGAGGGCTTGTTCGGCGACGAGGAAATCCGCATCATCGCCCCGGCGGTGCGCCGGCTGCAGGCGGAAGGCCTGCGCGTGACCGGTCCGATTCCCGCCGATACGATTTTTCTGCGCGCCCGCGACGGGGAGTTCGACGCGGTCGTGATGATGTACCACGACCAGGGCCAGATCGCCACCAAACTGCTCGGGTTCGACAAAGGGGTAACGGTCCAAGCCGGGCAGCCGCTGGTGATCACGACCCCGGCGCACGGCACAGCGTTCGACATCGCCGGCCAGGGCCAGGCCGATGCGCAAAGCATGGAGTACGCGCTCCGGCTCGCCGCCCGGCTGGCAGCTGAGCGATCCGGGCAAGTCGCCGCCCGGGCATGACGGCCCCTTCGAACTTCCGGCAACTGCGGCCGTTGCCGCCGGCGCGTCAGAGGCGGTGATCTGACCGATGGCGTCTGTGATCGCGATCCGCCACGTCCATTTCGAAGATCTGGGAGTGTTGGACCCGTTGCTCCGTCGGCGCGGGCACCAGGTCGGATACGTTGACGCCTGGCGCGAAGACCTTGCACCGGCCCGGGAGGCCGATTTGTTGGTGGTTCTGGGCGGACCGATAGGCGCCTACGAACTGGAGAGCTATCCGTTCCTGACCACCGAACTTGCCCTGGTGGCCGAGCGCCTGCAGACCGGGCGGCCGGTCCTGGGAATATGCCTGGGTCACCAGATCATGGCCCAGGCTTTGGGCGCCGAGGTCGCTCCCGGACCGCGCCGCGAGCTCGGATATTTCCCGGTCGAGCTAACCGACCGCGGCCGGCGTTCGCCGCTCGCTCCGCTGGCGGGGCTGGCGGTCCTGCACTGGCACGGCGACTGCGCCGAACTGCCCGAGGGCGCCGACCTGCTGGCGCTCACGCCGGCCTGCGGGGTGCAGGCGTTCGCGCTGGAAGCCCACGGCCTGGCCCTGCAGTTTCACGTGGAGGTTGAAGCCGCGGGGTTGGAGGCGTGGCTCATCGGGCACGCATTGGAAATCGCGCAAACCGATGGTGTCGACCCAGCGCGCCTGCGCGCCGACGCGGCACGCTGTTCATCCTCGCTGAACCGCGCCGCCGAGAAGCTGATCGGCCAATGGCTGGAGCCGCTCGGCCTGTAGGGATCCAGTGATCAGCGCCAGCGGGCGCCGCGGATCCCCAGCCCGTAGGCGCGGTTTAGCGCGGCAAACCGGCGCGGATCGAGGTCCTTGCCGACGAAAGCCGGGTAGTCGAGCCCGTACCGATAGGCCCGGAACAACCAGCTCATGGACACCCCGTCCGGCCGCTGGTTGATGAACGGATTGATCCACTCCCAGACTTCCTGCCCAGTGCGCATTACCTCGAAGACGCGACCCGAGGTGCCTTCGCAGATGAGCACCGAGCGGTTGGGCAGCCGCTGCGCCCCGGAGATGTGGCCCGAATAGAACTGTTCGCGTGGATTTGCTTGGTAGCGCCAGGTCTCCTCATCGGTTGCCGGGTCGACCTCGAGGATTGATGAAACCTGGGAACGGGGCGCGTGCGTGCCGTTGTCGAAGATCTGGACCTTGCCGCCGTCGACGAAGGTCGCATTGTGCTGGTGGGCGATCTTGGGCCAGCCATAGCGCCAGGTGATCGCGTCCTTTACGCGGTCGAGGATGAGAACGGTGTGGGTGTTGCGCAGCGACAGCAGCAGGCGATCGCCGTCGACATCGATGCCGTTGGCGTGGCTCCACTCGTGGCGCATATCCAGCGGGCAGAGTATGTCAACTTCGGGGTCCAGGTACTCGTGCAGCGCCCAGCGGCCGATTTCTTCGCCGTCCGCGTCGAGTTCGACCAAGTCGTCGCCGATGAGTTGCTCGGGCGCCACATCGCCTGCCGGGACAAAACCGCCCTGTACCCGGTCGGTGAGCTCTTTCGACATCTGCGCAAATTCGAGCACGAACGTGCGTCCGTCCGCGGTCCGATGGAAATCATGGTGCAGGTACCAGTTGCGGTGGCTCCAAACCGTCTGGCCTTGCCAGTCGATTTCGCGCAATTCGGTCGCGTTGGCGCCGAGCCGCCGGACGTCCTCGTCGAACGGCAACTGGGGGTCGCCGGGCATCGGCGGATCCGGCCGGCCGATCGAGCTGTCCCGGCCGAGGGCAAGCAGGTTGCCGTTGGGGAGAAGCTTGCAATGATTGCAGCGGAAAAAACTGGGTTCCCACGTGTGAACAATCCGGCCTTGCATGTCGATCAGGTAAACCGATGCGGACCCGCTCGGGCAGATCAGCGTATATCCCTTGTACGTCTGGGTGCTGCGGTTGTAAGTGAGGCCCGTAGGCTGCGCAATCGACCAACCCAAAACTCTTCTCCCCAGATGTCACCTCCCGATCAGCTAGCGGAGGCGTTCAACTTGTCACTCCCAGTCGCCGCCGGCTTCGCCGCGCGGCGGTCCAGGGCGGTTGGGAATCGCCATTATTGCCCGCTATGGGGCAGTCGCCGCCGGATCGGTTCCGCCCTCCGGGGCTGCGGCGCCGGTCCGGATCGCGGAGCGGCAGCCGCGCAGAGTTGCCGCGCTTGGGTGGTGCCCGGTCAGCTTGAGCGGGCCGCGCAGTATGGTCCGGACGGCCCCGCCGCTGGTCCAGGCCGCCGTGCGCCGAACGGGTTCAGGGTGCGGCAGCCGCAGGCTGATGCGATCGCAGGAAGTCGCGAACCTGATCGATTGTTCGAGCTTTAATGTCAGCCGACTCCTTCCAGGGGTAGGCGGTGACCTGCGCGTTTGGCGCCAGCGCCACCAGATCCATGGCGGCCTCGTACGAGTGGGCCGGCGTGTCGTCGGGCATCACCAGCATCGGGGTCCGGCAGGAGCGCGCAAAATCCCGCGAAACGCTGTATGCAAAGTCGGGTCGGACGCGGTACAGATTGTGCAGGTATCGATCGACCATTTCCATCGTCACGTCAGCGCGTTCGGCACACAGCTCCTTACCCCAACCGTCGCGCCCGTGGTCGACCATCGCGTCTGGTTCGGAGCGGTTGTAGCCGACCGGTTGGCAGAAAACGGCCGCCAGGACGCGCTCGGGCGCCCGTTCCATCAGCTTGAGCGCGAATGGGCCACCTATGCAGTAGCCCATGAACAAAAACTCTGATATTCCAAGATGGTCCATCAACCCCAACTGGTCGTCGGCGAACGCATCCCAGGGATCGTCAAACTGAATTGGCCCGCTCGAGCCGCCGCCGACCGCGTTGCGCTGGTCCATGGTGATACAGCGGAAATCATTCTTGAATTCCTCCATGGCGTTGAACACCTGCGCGGGCCAAAGGCTTAACTGGGAGTTGAGACCGCCGCCCGGGGTGACCAGCAACGGGAAGCCGGTTCCAACCTCCTCATAGCGGATTCGGACATCACCATTGACGAAAAAGGCCATCGCGTTAACTCGCTCCTCGAATAAGCCCCGAATGCTGCCGACTGACCGGCCAAAAACCGGACTCTGCAAAATCGTCGGCTGACCCCATCGTATGGCCAGGAATAAAACTTATGGCCGGTGCATCCCCGAATACCGGTGGGGCGCCGGGGCCTCCGGCGCGGAAGCCTAGCGGTTGCCTACCGTCTGTCCAGAAGTCGGTTCGCCGATCGCCACCGGGCCGAATCCGGCGACCGCGTAATTGCTAAAGCGGGCCGGGATGCCGAACGCGTAGAGCGGATCGGCCGCATCCTGCAGGTGGATGTGGATGTGCGGGATGGATGAGGCGCCGCTGTTGCCGCATTCGCCAACTTTCTCGCCCGCTTCAACCACCTGCCCTTGCACGACCGCGATCGAACCCTGGCGGAGGTTAGTCAAGAACGAAAACTCGCCAGCGCCGTGCGAGAGCACGACGAAATTGCCGTATTCGTTCTCGTGCGAGATCTGGCCCGGTTGGTTGTCGGCCTGCCCGTCCGAAATCACGAAGATCGAACCGCCCGCTGGCGCCAGCACCGGTTTGCCGAAGCAGAAATAGTCCTCGTTGGCAAGACCGCTGCCGCGGTGCAGGGCACCGTTCTCTACCAGCACGAAATCGTAGCCGAACTGCTGGCGGGGATCTACCGCGTAGCGGTTCTGGGGCGGCAGCCGGCCACCCCACTGCACGAGGTACTGTCCCTCGAAGGGCAGACTGAGGCGGGTTGAGGGAGTCAAATCTGAATTCGGGTTTTCGGCCGCCGCTTGCCCGCCGGAGGCGTAATCGATATCGAATCCGGCGATCCGGCCCTGCGTATCGAAGGCAAAGCGCAGCGAAACCGGTCCGGCCGCGTTGGGCATCTTCACAATCCGCTCGTAAATCTCAAACTCGCCGACCTTGGTCACGTACTCCTCAAAGACCAGTTCTTCCTGACCGAAAGCCCCCAGCGTCGCCGCCCGCGCTTCGATCAGGTTTTCGAGCGAGCCGAAGGCTTCCTGGGCCTCTTCGTTCATCAGGCCCCAGACGGCGTCCACCTGTTCGGCGTAGAACTTTGCGATCAACCGCCGGCCCAGGTCGCGGTACTCGATTGACCCGGGCGAAATCTCAACCTCGGGCGGCTCCGGTGCCGTTTCCTGGTTGGTCTCGGTTACCGCCGAAAGCAGGGTCAGGAACACCGTCCCGAATTGGTCCGAATCGAGTTCGGTTCCGTCGTCGGCGGGCAACTGAATGTCGATGTCGGCCGCCAGTTCGACGTCGAACTGGAGCGTGTCTTCGCCGTCGGCGGACGTTTCCAGATAACTGACCAGCCGGTACGACTGCTCGTCGACCAGCAATTCGATCCCCGGCTCCCCGTCGCTGGTGAGCGCGTAACAGCTCTTGCCAGGACCGCAGCTGACAGTCTCGTCGGCTTCTTCCCAGGCCTTAAGGAGACGCTCGGCGGTCAGCAGGGAGAGTCCCGGCGCGCCATCGAAGAACACGTCGCGTTCGTCCCCGCTGGTCGGCAGCGAGACCCAGTCCACATCTTCCTGAGCGTTCTGGCCGCGCAGGTATATCCGGCTGGGGGTTCCGGCGATTTCTACCTCGGCCGGCCGCGGTCCGGCAGCCGTGAAAACCATGCGGACCAGGTCCGAAGCCGGGACCGACTCGATGACAATGGTCCAGGTAACGTCTTCGCTGACATCTTCCGTGGAGACAACCCGAAGGCCTTGATTCAGCAAGGCCGCGGTCTCGGCGTGGAAACGCGCCAGTTCGAAACCAGGATCCTCGGGCGCGGCCGTCGGCGACGGGGTGGTCGCCGTCACCGCGGTCTCGGTGGTCTGTTCGCAGGCCGCCAGCAGCGCCAGCGCCAGGACCAGGAACACCAATCGCAATCTGCTCAAATTGCGGTCGCCGAATCGTCGCCAAGCACCCATGCCTAAAGGTTAAGCCGTCCACGCGCGGGGCGCGCGGGAACCCCTGATCGCGCAGGCGGGCCGGGCGGACGCATGCGGGCCACGCGGCCGCCCGATTGCGCGCCGGTTGCCGAACAAATCCGACCGGAAACCGTTCCGGAAGGGTATCGAGCCCGGCCGTTCCGAATTCACCGCTTCCCGAAGATCGGTCCTTGGGCTGATCGGGGCTGGCCGCAAAGCCCCTTCGACGATCTGCCGACCGCGGCCAGGGTCATTCCGCGTGCGACCCGGCTGCAATCAACTTGCCCGGGATCCGGGTCGCGCTGACGGCCGAGCACTCGGATCCGTTCAATAACCGGCAAGAATATTGACGGTTCGGCGTAGCAATCGTCGTTGTTCAACCAGGACCAAGGCCTCGGCTTGCACTTGACCAGTTCCCGGCCGCTTCCGATCAGGTAACCGCCCTGCGCAGGATTGCAAGACCTATTCCGGCCGTCGGCGCGGGATATTGGTTGACCAGGTTGGCCACCGGCCTGGCCGGGAGGGTGGTGGGCGCGGTGCGAGATCTGCTGCCCATCTTCGCCGTTATCGCTTTCTTCCAAATCGTGGTTCTGCGGCAGCCCTTTCCCGACGTGGCCAACGTGGCGGTTGGGCTGTTGTGCGTTGTCCTCGGATTGGCGTTGTTTATCCAAGGGCTCGAAAGCGGGCTTTTCCCGCTCGGCGAGGCGCTGGCGGAGGGTATTGCCCGCAAGGGGAGCACCCTGGCGCTGGTGGGATTGGCCTTCAGCCTCGGGTTCGGGACCACCGTGGCCGAGCCGGCGCTCATCGCCGTGGCCGCCGAGGCGGCCGATGTGGCGGCGGCGGCCGGATTCATTGGCGACAGCCTGGCCGCCCAGGAGCGGTACGCGCTCGAATTGCGGCTGGTGGTGGCGTTCGCCGTCGGTCTGGCCATTGTGCTGGGAGTGTTGCGGATTCTGAAGGGTTGGCCCATCCACCGGTTCATCATCGCCGGATATGCGGTGGTCATGGTCATGACCGTGTTCGCGCCGGCGGAGATCGTAGGCGTGGCTTACGACTCCGGGGGCGTGACGACCAGCACGATCACGGTGCCGTTGATCACCGCTTTGGGGGTGGGGTTGGCGTCCACCATCCGCGGGCGCAACCCGATGCTTGACGGATTCGGGCTGATCGCGTTTGCCAGTCTCAGCCCCATGATTTGCGTGCTGGCCTACGGATTGGCCAGGTGATGCTGGATTTCCTGGCCTTTTCCGGCGAAACCCTGTTCAATACGCTGCGCGACGTAACCCCGATCGTCGCAATCCTGGTGGTGTTTCAGGTGGGGGTGCTTCGGCGCGGGATACCGAACCTGGCGGGTATCGCCGCGGGCTCGGTCATGGTGCTGCTGGGGCTGGCACTTTTCCTGATTGGCCTGGAACGGGCGCTATTTCCCATCGGGGAGACGATGGCCAGACAGCTTACCGAGCAAGCGGGGGCCTTCGCGGGCGCGGTTCGCTGGGAAGGCTACTGGCTGGTTTATCTGTTCGCGGCCGCCATCGGATTCGCCACTACGGTGGCCGAGCCGTCGTTGATCGCCGTGGCGCTGAAAGCCGAGGAGGTCTCGGGTGGCGCGGTAAACGCCTGGGGACTGCGCATCGCCGTCGCGCTGGGCGTGGCCGCCGGCGTCTCGCTGGGGTGCTTTCGCATCGTGACCGGCACGCCCCTGCCGTGGTACATCCTGGCGGCCTACATCATCGTTATCGTTCAGACTTTCCTGAGCAACCGCACGATAGTTCCCTTGGCCTACGACAGCGGAGGCGTAACCACCTCGACCGTCACGGTGCCGGTAGTGGCGGCGCTGGGGTTGGGATTGGCCGCCAGCGTACCGGGCCGCAGTCCGCTGATCGACGGGTTCGGTCTCATCGCCTTCGCCAGCGTATTCCCGATCATGTCGGTGCTAGGCTATGCCATCACCGCCGAAAGGGTGGAACGCTGGCGCGGGCGGAGACAGCGTCAGGAGGTCAAACCTTGAAGATGGCGCTGATCGTCGCGCTGGTGGGCGACGATAAGACTAGTCAGATCATCGATGTCGCGCGCGCCGGCGGAGCGACCGGTGCCACGATCATCAGCAGCGTGCGCGGCGAGGGGCTGAAGCCGGGCAGGACCTTCCTCGGTCTGGGCTTGACATCGAAGCGGGATGTGTTGCTTTTCCTGGTGGCGGAACCGCGGGCCCGGGACATCCTCGAGGGCATCGCGAAAGCTAGCGGCATGGACCGGGAGAGCGGCGCCGGCGTCGCTTTTCAACTCGCCATCGAGGACGTGGTCGGGCTCGAGTCGCAGTTGCCGACCCTGAAAGAGGAGCTGGAAAACGCCCTATGAACGATTCGGGCAATGACCGATCCATTCGGGTTTCCGACGTCATGGGGTCGCAGGTGCATGCAATCGACGGATTGGCCACGGTGGCCGAGGCGATGGAGATCATGCAGCGGTTGCAAATCAGTTCGCTGGTCGTGAACCGGCGCCGCGATGACGACGAGCTGGGGCTGATCGTGGTCAGCGACGTGGCCCGCGAGGTCATTGCCCACAATCGCGCACCGGAACGAGTAAACGTTTACGAAATCATGTCGAAACCAACGCTTACCGTTCGAACCGGCATGCTGGCGCGCTACGCGGTGCGATTGCTGGTCAACTTCCGTGTCTCGAGGGCGCTGGTGGTCGACGATGACGGGTCGCCGCTGGGCCTGGTGACGCTGCGCGACCTGGTCCTGGGTCTTACTCCCGAGTAGGCGCCGGGCGCCCTCCGCGCAAGGCCCTGGAACTTTGCCAACTGTGTCGACCATTCCTCCGAATCGATCCCGTGCGTTCGATTGCTCGGATCGACTGACCGGCCGGCCGGCGAAACCGGCGCAGGGTACGGACCGCCACGCCGAATTCGGGGGGTGGAATTCCCGGTTGGTGATTCGGGCGAGCGCCGCTGTCGGATCCGGATGCCGGATTTCGCGCGGACCGCGTGGACGGACGGGTCATATTGGCGCGCAATCCATTCCAAACGCGCTACACCGCCAGCCAGCGCCCCTCTCAGCTCGGATCGATCAGGTTGCAACGACAAAGCGGAAGCGGTGATGGCCGACCTTCCGGCCCCGTCCATGCCACCCGCAGCTGAACGGGACGGTGCGGCATGTTGAGATTGCTGATCCTGGTTTCGCTGCTGTTTGCGCTCGGGTTCGTGATCCACGCCGGGTTTCGCCGCCGGCTGCTTTGGGCGATCAACGTCACCTTCGCGATTTATGCCGCGTTCTTCGTAATCCGCCTGCTGATTTGGCCGTTCTTTGACCTGAATCCCGACCTGTACCTGGTAGTGGCGGCCGTGAGCCTGGCGTGCTTTGCAATCTGGTTCGCGCTGCGCCTGTTTCTCGAACGCGGGCGCCGCTAGCAGTCCCGGCGCGGGTTCAAGCCGCTCAAATCACCTGTGCGCCCGGCAGGTCAGCCGGCCAGGAGCCGATGATCCTCACGGTCGAACACAGTGCTCCCACATCGGCGATGGCGGCGGCGACGTTGGAATCGTTGCGGTGGCCTGCGAACTCAGCGTAAAAGACGTAATCGCCCAGGACCGCGTCATGTAGCCCGCGGGCGGGTCGGGACTGCATGTTGCTCAGGTTCACGTCCCGGTTGCGCAACGCGCCCAGAACCTCGTGCAGGGCGCCGACACGATCCTTGACGGCAAAAATCATCGCCGTGCGGTCGTTGCCGGTCGATGGATTTGAACGGTTGCCGAGCAGGAAAAACCGGGTGCTGTTGGCGGAGAAATCGTGGATGTTGCGCCGTACGACGCTCAAGCCGTTCGCCGTGGCCGCCGCCTCCAGGCCGATCGCCGCCGATCGCGGTTCCTGGCTGGCGCGCACCGCCGCGGCGGCGGTGCTGGCTACCTCGGATCGTTCCGCCGCGGGCAGGTTTTGGGATAGCCAGTCCTGACACTGGGCCAATGCCTGCGGGTGCGAATAGACCACCTGGATCTCCTCCAGGCTGGAGTTAGAGAGAAGGTTGTGGACGATCCGTTCCGACGTCTCGGCGATCACGTCGACCGGGTGCCGCATGAAGCCGTCGATCGAGTCGCCGACCATCCCGGCGGCGGTGTTTTCAATCGGAACGACGCCGAAATCGGCTTCCCCGCGCGACACCTGGGCGAAGATCGCGTCGATCGAGTTGACCGCCACGTAATCGGCACTTTCACCGAACACTTTGCGGGCCGCCCCATGGCTGAACGTCATTGGCGGGCCCAGATAAGCCACCTCCAGGGTTTTCTCCAGCGCCCGGCAGGCGGCGATGATCTGGGTAAAGATCGCCGAGATCGCCTCGCCGGAGAGCGATCCGTTGGAAACCGCGATAGCACGTCTGATCACCTCGGCTTCGCGGGTGGGTACGAAGACCGGGTCTCCGCTGGCCGACTTTTCGTGACCAACCTTGCTCACGACCGCCGCGCGATCGTCAAGCAGGTCCACGATCTGGCGATCGATCTCGTCGATCTTGAGGCGGTGCTCGGCCAGGCGCCGGTCCGGGTCGTTGGACAACTTGGAAGTCTCTCGGGGGCTTTCCGGGATTGAGCTAGTCGGCGGTCTTGATTCCGTCTACGGCTAGTTTCCCGTAACCGCCTGATCGGCCGAAATCTGCCCGGCCAGATGGGCCAGGTAGACGGGGGCCAGCGGCAGTACGCACGGGGAAATGAAAGAGAGTATCCCGGCGACGAATGCCGGCACCATCCAGCCCAGATTGATCGCTTCGTTGCCAGCCATCAGGAATTCGTCGTTAAAAACCGGCACGTCGGCCAGGTAACGCGACAGCAACGCCACCAAATCAAAGGCGATGAATAGTCCGAACGCCATCAGCAGTAAGCCGGAAACGATGGCGATCGCGTTGGAGCGCCGGCTGAGCGCGGTCAAGGGGCCCTGAAGACGCTCGGTGAATGCGGCCAGGACCAGGAAAGGGACGCCCAGGCCGAGCGAGTAGGCCAGCAGCAGCAGGTAAGCGGTGGCGACCGATTCGGAGTTGTATGCCGCGGTCAGGATTCCGCCAAGAATGAAGCCGACGCAAGGGGTCCAGCCCAACGCGAAGGCCAGGCCGACCGCAAACGACGATCGGTACCCCGATCGGCCGGTGCGGAACTCGATTTGACCCTGACGGTAGAGCGCCCCGGCCAGCCGCGCCGAGGCGGCCGCAATGGCGCGCCGCGCCCAATCGAATCTGCCCTCGCGGGCCGGGCCAGCCAGCCGGAATGCCAGCTCGCGGAACAAGCCGGTCAGGTGCAGTCCGAAGACCGCTAACGCCACGCCGGCGACGACGTTGATGATCGGACGGTAGTCGTCCACCAGGCGGCCCACGACTCCGAATGAAAACCCGGCCAGTGAAAAGAGAAGGCTAAATCCCAGAACGAACGACAGGGCGTGGAGGATCAGTCTGGTACGCGGCGGATTCGCCGCGACTGCGGTTGAAGCGCTGGCCATGTTCTAGGCCTCTTTGCTGAATTCGTGTGCCGACGGGCACGAGCGTTGCCACGAACGATTATCCGGGTCGGCGCGCCGAAGGTGGCCAGCTTGGTCAGAATATGTCCAGTTGACGTAGACTGCGTTTGCGGCATTTGGCCGAATACATGTCAGATCAGATCCAACCGCCCGGCGCAAGGCCCGAAAAGGCCCTTTTGGCAATCGTGGCCCACACGGTTGCCGATCGCGTCCAGCAAGCGCTGCTGGCCGACGGCTTCAGGGTCACCCGCATCAATACCGCCGGCGGATTCCTGCGCCGCGGCAACGTCACGTTCCTGGCCGGCCTGCGGGCCGACGACGTGGATCGGGCGATCGCAAAGATGCGCGACAACGCCGGCGATCGCGGCGGCTGGGTAATGGTCGCCGACCTGGGAACCATAACGCGGGTATAGGGGCCGGCCCCAAAAAACCGAACGCCCCGGCCGGTCGTCAGCCGAGGCGTTGCGCTAGCCGGCCGGGCTACCGACGATTGCCGGAAGCCCGGTGACTGTTGCGGTCTAGTAGCCCATTTCCGGGCCGGGCGCCGGGGCCGGATTCTCTTCCGGCAGGTCGGCAATCAGCGCCTCGGTGGTCAGGATCATGCTGGCGATCGAGGCCGCATTCTCCAGCGCCGAACGAGTGACCTTCAGCGGGTCAATGATGCCGGCGTCGAACATGTTGACGTAGTCCTCCGAGATCACGTCAAAGCCGATAAAGGCGTTGTCGGACTCGGCGTGTCGGCGGCGCACTTCCTGCACCACCACGCCACCGTCGTGACCGGCGTTCTCGGCAATGTACTCGAGCGGTGCGACCAGGGCGCGGCGCAAGGCCCGTATACCGGCCGATTCGTCGCCTTCGACCGCTACTTCGTCGAGCGCGGCAAGCGAATTGACCAGCGCAACGCCGCCGCCGGCGACGATGCCCTCTTCAATCGCGGCCTGGGTGGCCGAAATCGCGTCCTCGACCCGATGCTGCTTTTCCTTCTGCTCGGTTTCGGTGGCCGCGCCGACCCGGATGATAGCCACGCCGCCGGCCAGCTTGGCCTTGCGCTCTTCGAGCTTTTCGCGGTCGTAGTCCGATGTCGCCTCGCGGATCTGGGCATCCAGCTGCTTGATGCGGCCCAGGCGCGATTCGTCGGTGCCTACGCCCTCGACGATGGTCGTCTCATCCTTGGTTGCAAACACCCGTCGCGAGCGGCCCAGATCCTCCAGGATCACGCTGTCGAGGGTTCGACCCATGTCGGACGCAATAACGGTGCCGCCGGTGATGATCGCAATGTCCTGCAGGAGTTCCTTGCGACGGTCGCCGTAACCGGGCGCCTTTACCGCGAGGCAGTTGAGAATGCCGCGCAGCTTGTTCACTACAAGGGTGGCCAGCGCTTCGCCCTCGATGTCCTCGGCGATTACGATGAAGTCCTTTTTGCCGGCCTGGGTGACCTTTTCCAGGGTTGGCAGTATGTCGGAGACGGCCGACACCTTGCCGTCGGTGATGAGGATGTACGGATCTTCGATCTGGGCTTCCATCCGGTCCTGGTCGGTGACGAAGTACGGCGACAGGTACCCACGGTCGAATTGCAGCCCCTCGACGTAGTCGTCCTCAAGCTCGAGCCCCTTGGACTCCTCGACGGTTATGACGCCGTCCTTGCCGACCTTGTCCATGACCTTGGCGATCATGTTGCCGATCTCGGTGTCGGCGGCCGAAATCGAGGCGATCTGTGCGATCTCCTCGGTGCCCTTGATCTGCTTGGCCTGACCTTGCAGGTTCCCAACCAGGACAGCTACGCCCTGGCCGATTCCGCGCTTGATGATCATCGGGTTCGACCCGGCGGCTACGTTGCGCAAACCTTCCTTGAGGATGGTCTGGGCCAAGACGGTGGCCGTCGTGGTGCCGTCGCCGGCCACGTCGTTGGTCTTGGATGCGGCCTCTTTGATCAGCTGCGCGCCCATGTTTTCAAAGGCGTGCTCAAGCTCGATTTCCTTGGCCACGGTTACGCCGTCGTGGGTCACCGTGGGGGCCCCGAATTTCTTGCCCAGGGCCACGTTGCGGCCTTTGGGTCCCAGAGTCGTGCGCACCGCGTTGGCAACGGTGTCTATTCCCTGGAGAAGAAGCTTGCGGGCTTCGGCATCGAGCGCTACTTGCTTTGCCATTTACGCTCCCTCGGCAGCATGCGGCATTATTTGACGAAAAGGGTTCAAAACAAGCCCGGCGCCAGGCAAGTTGGTGCTTCACCCGCGCGCCCGCCGGCTTAAATCTTTCCAGCGCTTGTATGTACAGCGGCGGCTTGTTTCGATAAAGATGTTATCAGAATTTGGGTGCATTTAGGCCTTCTCCAACCTTAGAAAGGCCGGGGCCCAAGCGAGATTTCGAGCGGGATTTCAATCGAGTGCAGAACCCTGAAAAATTTCCCCCGAGTTCCGGGCCGGCGGCAACTGGTCCGGCGGACGGTGCCGAACGGCTGGTTCTGGGGGTGGCGGCCTGGCGTGATCTGGTGGCCCACTGCCGGCGGGAGGCGCCCAATGAGGCCTGCGGCGTGCTCGGCGGCCAATTGTTTGCCGGGGGCCAGCGCGCGGAGCTGTCGGTCCCGGTCGTTAACGTACTCGCCGATCCGCGCCGCTACCGGATGGACCCGCGTGGCCTGATGGCCGCCTTTGATCGGATCGAAGCCGCCGGACTGGAAGAAGTTGCCTACTTCCATTCCCACCCGGCTTCGGCGCCGATACCCTCGAAGACGGACATCGCCGAAGCCCGGATCGGGACGGTGCGCATGCTGATCGTCTCGCTGGAAGACCCGCAGAATCCCAGCGCCGGTTTCTATCTGCTGGGTGATGGCGGCGCGCGAACCGGCAGGCTGGAAATCGAATAACGCCACGGCTGCCAGCAAAAGCGCGAGCGGTCGGGGCTGCGGCCCGCAAGGCTGGTGGCGATCTAGTAAACGCGCGGTGCGCCCGCCGCGGGCGACACAGCTGCGCTTAACCCGTCCCCGACTATTGTTTGGTGACAGCTACTTGGTCATACCGTATAGTGAGGGCCGAGGACTTCCTTAACATTGGAAACCGTTGGCGGTAGCGAATGCCGACTTTAATGAGCAGTGGGGGATTGCGCTTGGCGCTAAACCGCGACCCCGTAGCCGGTGTGGAAACCGCCCCGGCGATGGCCCCTGAATTGGCAGCCAAATACGGGCGGCTGCAGCAGCACCTCGAATCGCTGGGCTCGGTGATAGTCGCCTATTCGGGCGGCGTGGATTCGACCCTGCTGGCGCGGGTGGCTTATGACGTCCTGGGTTCGGAAGCGGTCGCGGTCACCGCGATTTCGCCCAGTTTTTCGGCCAAGGACCGCGCCGATGCAGAGTCGTTTGCGGAACTGATCGGAATTCGCCACGAGTTCGTATACACCGAAGAAGTGGACAACCCCGACTACCAGATCAACGATTCCAACAGGTGCTATTTCTGCAAACAGGAATTATTCATCAACCTGGACGAATTCCGCGGCGCCAATCCGCAGTTCGCCAGCGTCGTCTACGGTCCGGTGACCGACGACCTTGGCGACCACCGCCCGGGCATGGCGGCGGCGAAAGTGGCCGGCGCGGCGGCCCCCCTTGCCGAAGCCGGGCTGTCCAAATCCGAGGTGCGGGCGCTCTCATTGGCGCTGGAGCTTCCCAGCTGGAACAAGCCGGCCGCCCCCTGCCTGTCCTCGCGGGTCGCCTACGGCGAGCACATTACGGCCGCCAAACTGGCCCAGATCGAAGCGGCCGAAGCGATTGTGCGCGCCGAGGGTTTCGCGGAGTTCAGGGTCCGCCATCACGGCGACATCGCCCGCCTGGAAATTCCCCAGGACCAACTCGAGAAGATACTGACGGATGGCCGCCGCGAGCGAATCGTGAGCGGCCTCAAAGCGGCCGGGTACCGCTACGTTGCGCTTGACTTGCAGGGGTTCAGGTCGGGCTCGCTCAACGAGGTTCTGCAGGTCCTGCCGGTCATATCGTCCTGACCTAGTCCGCACCCACCAACTGGACAGCTGTGTTGGCGCGCTGCTACCGCTCTCGCACGCATCCACTTGCTCCGTATCGACCGGCTGGACGGCGTGCGATCCGGACGCTTTGATTCCAGGATCCACCGACCATGAAACTATCTAGCCCCCGACGATTGCGCCGCATCCTGTTGCGAGCCGGAATCGCGCTGGCGCTTCTGGCGGCGGTTGCGGCCGCGGCCCTTTTCTTCGGTCCGTTCGGATTCGGACCCGGTTCCGAGGATCCGGAATCCGACGTTCAGCTGGGCCGGGCCGTGACGGTCGAGCGCGGCGATCTGGCCCGGGTGGTGTCGGCGGTCGGCAACGTCGCCGCCGCAAAGGCTGATGAACTGGCGTTCGAGGTGAACGGCAAGCTGGCCCGGGTCCTGGTTGCGCCGGGCGACGTGGTCGAGTCCGGACAATTGCTGGCCGAGCTGGACGCGGCCGATCTCGAGCAGGCGTTGCTGGAGGCCGAGGAATCGCTGGAATCGGCGAGCCTGGACCACGCGACCCTGCTGGATCCGCCCGACCCCGACGATCTGCTGTTGGCCAAGCTCTCCCTCGCCGAAGCCGAGGCCGCGCTCGCCCGGCTGCGCGATTTCGAGGATCCCCAGACAGAGGTGATGCTGCGCAGTTCGCTGCTGACAAACGAGCGCAGCCTGCGCCAGGCGCAGGCCAAGCTCACCGATCTCGAGGGCGGCGCCACCGCCGAGCAGATCGCGGCTGCTACGGCCAGGTTCCAGCGCGCCGAGGCCAGTTGGCTAAGCGAGCGGGAGTCGTATGAAGATTTCCTTGACGGACCAAGTGATCTGCAGCTGGAAACGGCCCGACTGACGCTGAAGCAGGCCGAGGAAAAACTCGAAGACTATCGCGATTCGTCGCGGACAACGCAAACCGACATTGACCTGCAGGAACTCGTGGTGATCGAGGCCCGGGAGGCGTTGGCCGAGCTGGAAGCGCCGGTAAGCGAAGCGGAAAAACGGCGCCGCGCCGTCAGCCTGGCCGCGGCCGAGCAGGAATACGAAAACGCACGCCTGCAGCTGCTGGAGTTGACCGAGTCCGATTCAGAGGAGATCGCCGTTGCCCGGATCGACTACCAGGCGGCGCTGCTCGGCATGTCGTCGGCTCAGCTGGCGCTGCAGGATTACCAGGACGGCCCGGCCGAGCACGAGATCACCACTGCCGAGAACGCGATCGTTCGCCGCCAAATCGAATTGCGGCGCCTGCAGGAAC
Organism: Chloroflexota bacterium; assembly: GCA_009840625.1. NCBI lineage: Bacteria > Bacillati > Chloroflexota > Chloroflexota bacterium. The sequence continues at coordinate 690,224 of VXNJ01000001.1, forward strand.
CTCCGTCCAAGAACGTGGTGCGCAAGTCCGAATTGGGACTGGCCGCGGCCCGGCGGCGCGTCGACGACGCCCGCGAGCAGTTGGCCAAAACGCGGCTGAACGCGCCGTACGGCGGGGCGATCACCAAGGCCGACGCGACAATCGGCGTCCAACCGGCGGCGGGATTCATCGCGATCCAATCCGGCGCACGGCCGCAGATCGAAACCCGAGTCACCGAAATCGACGTGGGCAAGGTGGCGGTGGGACAGGCAGTTACGATCGAACCCGACATATTCGGATCGGAGGAAATATTCGAGGGCACCGTCAGCAGCATCAACCCCGAGCCCTCCAGCGACGCCGGCCTGATCACCTACGACCTGACGATCGAATTCGGTTCCGACCCGGGTTCGCTGCTGCCGGGGATGACGGTGGCCCTGGAGATCATCATCGAGTCGCGCAGCAACGTGATAGTCATTCCGCTGGCGGCTTTGACCGAGGAAGACGGTCGCGTAACCGTAGAGGTCGTCGACCCGCAAACCGATCTGCCCGCCGAACGCGAAATCGAAGTCGGCCTGCGCAACGAAATCGAGGTCGAGGTGCTCTCCGGGCTCTCGGCCGGCGAGTTGGTCCGCACCAGCCTGACCGGGGCCGAAGAAATCGATCTCTCCTTTGGCCCGCCGGACGATGAAGAGTAGGCGGGACCAGAGCTCCGGCGGCGCCGCCACGGCCGCCCCGGTCCGGCCGGATCCCGTCATCAGGATCGCCGACCTGACCAAGACTTACGACACCGGCGCCACCAAGGTCCCGGCCCTGCGGGGCGTTAGTTTCCAGATTCAGCCCGGCGAGATGGTGGCCATCGTGGGTCAGTCCGGATCCGGCAAATCGACCCTGATGAACATCCTGGGTTGCCTCGAGGTTCCCACCGCCGGCGATTACTGGCTCGACGGCGAATACGTCGCCGACCTCGGCGATGGCGCCCTGGCCAAGATCCGCAACGCCAAGATCGGCTTCGTATTCCAGTCCTACAACCTTCTGCCGCGGCTAAACGCGCTGGAGCAAGTGAAGCTTCCGCTTATATACCGGCGCGCGCGCCGGCGGTCGGACCTGGCCCAGGCGGCGCTGGTTCGGGTGGGTCTGGGCGACCGGATGCACCATACCCCCAACCGGCTCTCCGGCGGACAGCAACAGCGGGTGGCGATCGCCCGCGCCCTGGTGACCGAACCGGAAATCATCCTGGCCGACGAACCGACCGGAAACCTCGATTCGTCGATGTCGCTGGAAATCATGGACGTCATTTCCCGGCTCAATTCCGAGCAGGGGATGACGATTGTCCTGGTCACTCATGAACATGAAATCGCGGCGCGCTGCCGGAGGGTGATTACCCTGCACGACGGCCGTATCGCCAGCGACGTGCGTTCGGACGCCGGGGAATGCTGATCGGTCCGCAGAAATGCAGCTGACCGCCGCGCTCGCCCAAGCGGTGCGTTCGCTGGCTACCAACCCGCTGCGCACCCTGTTGACCACGCTAGGAATCGTGATCGGGGTTGGTTCGGTGATCGCCCTGCTTTCGCTGGCTGCAGGGTTCAACCAACTGATCGTCTCCGAGATTCGCGGCGCCGGCGCCAATCTGATGGTCGTGTTCCCGGGCGGAAGCGGCGGCGGCTCGGGTTCGGTGTTTAGGCCCGGCACCAGTGGCTTCCTGTCTCTGGAGGACGCCCAGGCCCTGCGCGAGGCCGAAATCCCCAACCTCGACGCGATAACCGTGAAGAGCACCACCGGCACGGTGGTACGCATTCAAGATTGCGCCGATTTCGTTGGAATCGACGGTACCGACTTCGAGCATTTCGCCGTTTCCGGGATGGAGATCGATTTCGGCCGCGGCTTCACCCGCGCCGAGTACGAATCGGGTTCCGCGGTCGCGATCCTGGGATCCAACGTCGCCGAACGCATGCTCGGCATACGCGGCGATTGCGAGGCGATCGTAGCCGGTCTGGACGCCGATTCCCCCGACACTGAACTCGCCGGCGCATCCGAGCAACTGCTGGGCCAGGCCGTACGGATCGGCAACGGCTCCTTCACCGTGATCGGGATCGCGAAAGGCGTCGGACAAGGTTTCCTGATCGACGACAACAACATCGTAGTTCCGCTGACAACCAAGCATTACCGCCTGGCCGCCGAGTACACCCCGACCGGGGAGATTTCGGTCAACCAGATCTCCCTGGCGCTCGCGGACGAAAGCGACGAGACCCTGGCTCAGGTGCGCGCCGAAGTCGCCAGCATCCTGCGCGCCCGGCACCGCGTCGAGGAAGACGACTTCCAGTTCCTGAGCCAGAGCCAGATCCTGGAGATATTTGCCCAGATCACCGTCGTGGCCAGCGTCTTTCTGGGCAGCATCGGCGGTATTTCGCTGCTGGTCGGCGGAATCGGGATCATGAACATCATGCTGGTCACGGTGACCGAACGCACACGCGAGATCGGCATCCGCAAAGCACTCGGGGCCCGCTACCGCGACCTGATGTTCCAGTTCCTGATCGAAAGCGTCGTGCTGAGCATCCTGGGGGGCGCCCTTGGAGTCGGATTCGGGTGGTTGATCGCATTCGGCGTCGGACAGATTCCGATCGCCGACGGCGACCCGCTGCCCACGCTGGTTGAAACGGGTTCGGTAATGCTGGCGCTGGGCGTGGCGTCCGGAATCGGGCTTGTTTTCGGTCTCTACCCGGCGAATCGGGCCGCGCGTCTGAACCCTATTGACGCGTTGCGATACGAGTAACCCGGGCTGGAATTGAAGTGCCCGCCGCGCGCGCAGACTCAATCCGCCGCCGCCGGAATTCGATTCCACCCCGGTTCGGGGCGGACGGGCATCTGCTAGATTTGTCGCTCCGGCAAGGTCGATCAGGCGCGCCGGGGATTCGCGGGCCGGCACCGGTCCGCCGACGGTCCGTTGCAAAACCAATACCGGCCCAGACCCAATGAACCGGACTCGAATCGAGGCCTTGCTGGCGACGGCGCTCGAGCGCCTTGCCGAATCCGGCACCCTCCCGGAGATCGAGCTCGGCTCGATGGCCGTCGAAAAAGCGCGCATTCCCGACGCCGACTACTCGTCCACCCTGGCACTGCGCCTGGCCAGCGCGGTCAATCAACCTCCGCGGTCGATTGCCGAAAAAATAATCGGCGCGCTGCCGGACCACCCCATGATCGGGTCGGTCAGCATCGCCGGACCGGGCTTTGTCAATTTCGTCCTCGATCCGGCCTGGATCGCAGGTCAAGTCGAGGCGATCATCTCCAGCGACGCGGGCTTCGGCAATACCGCGAGCCTTTCCGGTCGACGCATCCAGGTCGAATTCGTGAGCGTCAACCCGACCGGCCCGCTGACGGTGGGCCACGGCCGATCGGCGGTGATCGGCGACGTCCTGGCACGCCTGTTGCAGGCCGCCGGGGCAATCGTTGAACGCGAGTATTACATCAATGACGCCGGAAATCAGGTCCGAATGCTCGGACTGTCGCTGCGTCACCAGTACCGGTTGCGGCACGGATTCGAATCCCAGGCGCCGTCGGCGGGTTACCGGGGTGCTTATGTGGCCGATTGGGCCGCCGAGATCGACTGGCCGCCGGAAGAAATTGCCGAATTGAGCGAACCAGAGCAGGTTGAACGGTTCACCGACTGGGGGGTGGCGCGCGCGCTGGCTGAGATCAAGGCCCACCTGGCGCCGCTAGACATCGAATTCGACAGCTGGTATTCGGAAAGCCGGTTGCACGCCGATGGCGCGGTGACCGCCGCGATCCAAGCACTCAAGCAGCGCGGATTCGTCCAGGAACGCGAAGACGCGGTCTGGTTCGCGCACGGCGAAGACCAGTCGCAAGCCAACGTGCTCGTCAAACGCACCGGCGAACCGACGTATCTTGCGGCCGACGTCGCCTACCACTGCGACAAGCTGCAACTGCGCGAGTTCGACACCGCGATAGATATAGTGGGCGCCGACCATCACGGCCACACGGCGCGGATGAAGGCCGCGTTGGGGGCGCTCGGGATCGATCCCGAACGACTCACCTACGTGCTGTGCCAGATCGTGCACGTGGTAGTCGACGGAGAACCGGTGCGCCAGAGCAAACGGGCCGGTGATTTCGAACTGTTGGTGCAATTGCTTGACGACGTCGGCGCCGACGCGGTGCGCTACTTCATGCTCTCGCGCGATCCCAACAGCCAGATGGAATTCGATCTGGACCTGGCGCGGCGCCAGAGTGACGAGAACCCGGTCCACAAGATCCGCTACGCCCACGCTCGGATCGCCAGCATCCTCAGGCGCGCCGGCGAGCAAGGCCTGGCTCCCGACATTGCATTGCTTTCGCTGATTACCGAGCCCGAAGAGATTGCCATTGTCAAGCGGATGCTGGAGCTGCCCGAAGTGGTGGATATGGCCGCCACCAATTTCGAACCGCATCGATTGGCCCATTACTCGCTGGCGCTGGCCAGCGAATTCAATTCGCTTTACCACCGCCACCGGGTGATATCAGAAGATCAGAGGCTCAGCCGCGCCCGCCTGGCCCTCACCAGGGCGGTGGGAATTACCCTTGCCCGTTCGCTCGAACTTATGGGCATAGAAGCCCCGCAATTCATGCAGCGCGAAGCCGGATCCACTTAACCGGACTCGGCGCTGCTGGCCGATTTCGATATGACCCATTCCGTGTTTGCGGCCGCCAGTGCGTGCGCCTCCTTGCCAACCAGCAACCGGGCGCCCTCGAGCAGCCTTCCCCCGGCGATACGTACGGCCGGTATATCGGCGGCATCACTTCTCCGGCCGGTAATGATTCCATCCGGACCGAATCCACGCACCAATTCGCAATCGATCACGGCGTTGTCCGCTGAACCGGATACAACAAATTCGCCGGTCCCGGAATCCGCGTCCACGGTCAGGCTTACCGGGCACCCTGAATACGCCTCAAGGACCGCCCAAAGCGGCTCCGGCAGCACGCTCGACGTGACCGCCTCAACTACCCCGTAGGTAATCGGCGCCGGGCCGGCAGATTCATCCGCGGCGGCGATGTCCGAATCGTCGGCTAGCCAAGAATCCGGCATTCCCGGCAGGAGCAATCCGGCCAGGTTTTGGGACCGCGGCGAGGTCAGTTCATCGGGATCGAAGTCCCCGTTCACCGCCAGGACGGTCGCGTCCGGGTAAGCCGAAACCGCCTCACCGGAGTCTCCGCCCCGCAATGCCAGGGTTCCGAAAACACTCGGTCCGCGCGCGATCGGACAGTACATCGCCAGCCCTTCGCCGGTGATCTCGACGAGGCGGTCGGGTTCGATCGGCCCGACCACGCCCCCGATCCGCGCTTTTATTTCGGATTGGATTTCAGGTCCGCTCAGGAACGCGTATCCGGCGTCCGAATTCAACGCAACCACTCGGGCATCCCAGTCGATTTCCCGGCGCCGCCCGCGCCACCCGCCTTCTCCCCCGACGGTCGTCCCGGCCGGAATAGGGTCTCCGACTTCGGCACCCTCCAGATGCTTGAGGGGTACCGCGCGGACTTTCCGCGGCGCATGGAATTCGGCAATAGGCGCGCCGGGAATTACCTCCTGGCCGGAACTGCATAGCAACCGGGCTCCGGCCGGCAACCGGTGGCCGACCGATAGCGTTCCAAACAGCGCTGCGGGTTTCAATCCGGAACTCCGAGCACGGCCGGCGAATCGGCCCCGTACACCGCGAGTCCCTGCAGCCAGGCCAAAACCAGCTCGGAGCGTTCGTCAGGGTCCGCGCCCTCGGCCGGCGGGCGGCCGCGTGCGTCTACCAACAATCCGCCGACCCCGAGGTCGACAGACGGCGACAGTCCCACCGCCCGTCCCGGACCGCCGCCGACGTCCAGACCACCGGCCGGCATCGCGCCGATCCGGGCGGGTTGGCCGGCCAGGGCCGCCAGGCGGAGGGTCGCGCCGAAGGGGACAACCTCCTCGACGCTGGATCCGTCATTCCGTTGCGCGGCCACGTGCAGGGCAGGCTCGTTGGGCCGCGCGCTGCCGGTTGCGGCAACACTCATCGCCAGCGGCGCCAGCGCGTCGGAAGGATCGACGGTTTCGCCCAGTAAGTCGAGGCATCCGAGCATTGGAAGGGCGCTGGCCTGGTCCTGGGCCAGCTGGCAGAACCGCACCGGCAGCAGGCCGTTCAGCAAGCACGCCGCCGCCTCCAAGGGGGCGCAGTCGCCACCCAGCATTGCGCCGCTGCCAACCACCAGGTCGCATTCGAATTCGGCCAGGCGCAATTGAGTTCGGGCGCGCGACAGCGCGGCCACTATCGCCGCATCTTGAATCAACCGTTCGCGGTGAGTGGACGGCACGCCCCAGGGACGCCCGGCGCGGTCGAGCAATCCGGCGCGGATGTCGGCGTCCGGCAGGCGGACCGGCAGCCAACGCGCGACCTCTTCGACCGGCAGCTGCAAACCGAAATGGCCGCCCCGGTTCTCGCCGGCCACGTGTCCGAAGTTGGCGATCCTGACCGAACCCTGATCGGCCAACGCCAGCGTGACACCGCGAGGCTCGACATGCGCGACCGCCAGGCGCAACCCCATCAGGTGTGAGAGCCGCCACGTCGCCCTGCGCAGCGCTGCGGTGATCGGAATGAGCGGGCGATCGACCAGCTTTGGTGGCAGATTGCGATTCATGACGGGGGCGTTCGCCGCCAGATATGCGGAAGCGAAATGCTGATGTAGGGCATTTAGGTTGTCGGGGTGGGCGGCATCCGGATCCATGGTCGCGACCGTGATCTCGGGTTCCAGAATCCGGCGCGCCCCAGCGGTCGTGTCCGCGTCCCCCAAAAGGACTACCGCAGGCCGCGGCTTCGGCTCAGCCTCGCAATAGAGGTGCCGAACGGTTTGCGCCGCCAGTTCGGTGGCGGCGGCGCCCCGCGGTCCCGCGAAAGCAATCAGAATGAGTGCAGCCCGAGACTTACGGATCCGCTCAGCCAACTCGTTGGGATCATTGCGTCGCAGGAAATCGGTGGCCAGCTGCGCAACGCTGTCGCCGGTCAGAAATCCCTGGCCGCGCATCGCCGAAACAAGCCTCCGGCGCTCCGCGGCGGCCAGATCCGTCACCAGTACCGCCCCCAGCGGGGGAGCGATCTCGGACCCGGTGATCGCGGCATAGTCGCCGGCCGACACCGCGGGCGCGCCCAGCGACGCCTGCGACCAGGTCCGCCGCCAATCACCCTTAAGCGGGCCGCCGGGGTTGGGTACGTCCGCCAGATCAGTCAGGACGCGCCGTCCATCGAACGCGCCGAATTTCCCGATCCGCAGCCGTGGCCCCACATCTGCGACCGAAATCGCCGGCTCGGAAGGCAATTCCCCGGCCGACGGCGGCACTGTGCTCAGCGGAATGTCACTCCCTGACGGGCACGCGCAAATGCGACTCGACCCGGGCGAATGCCGCTTCCGCGGCGTCGGCCGACAGACGCTGCATAGGTGGCGCCACCACCGGTGAGCAGAGCCCCATCTTCCAGAGGACCGCCTTGGCGTAAGGCTGGCCGAGCGGCGGAGCATTGAGTTGGTTCGAGAACTCGACCGCCTGGCGCTGGTATTTTTCGGCGCTGGCCAGGTCGCCGGCCTGGTAGGCGTCGTAGAGCTGCGCGGAAATGTGCGGAACGACGTTTTGGGTGAGGCCGATACAACCCGCGCCGCCGTTTACCAATGCGTCCAGGAGATGACCGTCACCGCCGATAAAAACCTTAAATCCTGGGTTAGACGCGGTCGCGGCGAGGGCCGAATGCAACCAGCCGGTCGAACCGCCTGAATCCTTTAGTCCTACGACTCCGCATTCGGCCAGGCGCCTGACAGTGGGCGGGGCGGCGACCAACTTGGTCATAACCGGGAAGTGGTAATAAAGGATTGGGAGCGATGAAGCCTCGACCAGGCGCGCGAACCAGTCGACTATTTCGTCCTGGCCGATCGGGAAATAGTAGGGCGGAGTCACCAGCGTTGCATCAACGCCACAATCGGCTGCCTCCTGGATCTGCTCGATGGTCGCCCAGAGGTTGGGCAGTCCGGCACCGCCGATTACGGGTATCCGGCCGGCGGCGGCGGCGACCGCGGCTGCCAGCGCCCGGCGCCGCTGGCCGTAAGCAATCCCCTGGAATTCCCCCGAACTTCCCAGCACGACCACGCCGTGGGCGCCGTTGTCAATAAAGAATTCGATCAATGCCGCGATGGCGCCCGTATCGACTGAATAGTCGTCGTTCAACGGCGTAATCATCGCCGGCATCGATCCGCAAAGCCGTTGGCTGTCAATCATTGGAATGAGATCCTAGTCGGTGCAAATCCACGCAGGCTGCATGGGTGGTCGGGGGGCACATGCCTTATCGGACTCCCGCGATTATTGTCAGTTCGCGCAACGCTGCGCCCGCGCGGTCCACGCCGTTGCCTGTCAATTAGCCGCGACCCTCCCTGCAGTAACGAACACGCCGCAGAACCGTGGCAGGCAGCGGCGGGATCGGAGGCCGGCGACCCCAGACCGACCCTGTGGGGCAGCTTAAATCCAGGTACGCGGGCGGCGATGCGGCTCCGTTTATCGTCCCGTCCGGCGGACCAGTCGCACTGAACGGCAATTTGCCGCGGTGGGGTCGCGACGATTACCGCTCGCGGGCAAAATAGGCGCAGGTCGGATCGGCACCAGTGCCTGACCGTGGCCGATGCGGGCCGGCCAATCCCGATTACCAAACAAATGCGAGGGTGCGCGCGTGGACCCGGTCGGCGTCGGCTTCATCGGACTTGGCCAAACCGTAAATCTCTGGCATATTCCCTTCATTGCAGGTTCGTCGCTGGTACGCGCCGTCGCCGGCGTCGACATCACGCCGGCTCGCCGCGATCTCATGGCCCCGCACATTCACGGGCCGGTGGGGGCGGAAATAGATTCCTTGCTGGCCAACCCCGAGGTCGAAATAGTGGTGGTTGCAACGCCCCATCGCTTCCACAAAGAGCACGTAATCGCATCCCTTGAAGCCGGCAAGCACGTTATCTGCGAAAAGCCACTTGGGCTCAATCTGGCCGACGCGCGAGAAATCGCGGAGGTGGCCAATCGCTGTCAGCGCTATGCGTCGGTGTATCAGAACCGGCGATTTGACGCCGATTCGCTGGCAATCAAGAAGGCGGTCGACGGCGGTGCGATTGGGGACCTGATTTCAATCTCGCGCGCCCATTACCGCGACCGGCCGCACACCGACATGGCGGCCCAGGAATACCGTCCCGATTGGCGGCTCGAGTCCTGGGCCGGACACCTGATCGACTGGGGACCGCATCTGCTCAACCAGCTTCAGCACTTTGCCGGTGCAAAGCCGAAGTCGGTCTATTGCCATCTGCGTGGAGTGAAGTGGACGACCGAGTCCGACGACTTCTTCACCCTGCTGGTCGAATTTGAAAACGGAGTCCTGGGCAAGGCCGAGGTCTGCGTTTTCGCCCACGACGGCCAGAAGGAGTGGCACCTCATCGGCAGCGAGGCAACCTTGTCCTGCCAAGGATGGGGGGAGCCCATTTACGTGTACGGATCCAATGGGGACAAGACCGAGGTGAAGACTGGTGAGCACCGCTGGGCCGATATCTACGAATCGCTGGCGCGATTCATCCGGGGCGAGGGCGAACCGGCGGTCTCGACCAGGGAAGCCCTGGAAACGATGGAATTGATCGAGGCGGCGCGTATTTCCGCCCAGACCGGGCGTTCGGTCGACCTTCCCCTCAGCTGAGCTGAATCCGGCGGCGCGCGATAGGCCGCTATATCTGGCCGGCATCGCAATTGAGGTCGTGAGGTCATTCCCCACCTTTCAAGCGTGGTAACATGACCAAACTTTGGTTCCAAACCAGCGCGTGCGGGTTCACGCCCTGCGCAAGGTTGGACAATTGAGGTGGAATGCACATCAGGGAGGCGATGCGAATGCACGATTCCAAACTCAGCCGCCGCAAGCTAATGGCCACCGGTCTTGCCGGTGGGGCCGCTGCTGCGGCCTTGGCTGCTTGTGGCGAAACCGTGGTGGAAGAGCGAGTCGTCACCCAAGTCGTCGAAGTCGAGAAGGTCGTGACCGAAGTCGTGACGGAAACCGTCACTGAAGTCGAGTCCAAGATCCTCGAAGTCGAAAAGATCGTTGAGGTCGAACGCGACGCTGGTGAAGTCGAGATCTTCTCCTGGTGGACAAATGCAGGTGAGGTGGAAGCCCTCAACACGCTGTTTAAGAACCTACAGGCGAGCGTTCCCGGCATCGAAATCATCAATGCCGCGATTGCTGGTGGCTCGGGTCCAGGTGGGAACGCCAAGGCGATCCTCACGACCCGGATGCTGGCCGGTGAGCCGCCTGACTCCTTCCAGATTCACTGGGGTCACGAGTTGACTTACTCGCACGTGTCCCCGAATCCCAACGTCGAGCCTCTCGACGACCTCTGGCTGGAGGAAGGTTACTTCGAGCAATACCCCGAGGGGTTCGTTGAAAACGGTAGTTTTGACGGCAAAGTTTGGGCAGTGCCAGTCAACATTCACCGCTCGAACGTAATGTGGTTCGACAAGCAGTTCTTCCGAGACACGGGAATACCGGACCCGACCACCTACGAGACCTGGGACGACGCTTTTAACGCCTACGATGACATCAAGGCGACCGGGCGCGCTCCGTTCTCAATCGGTGAGGTTCGACCTTTCTACACCGGTCACGTTCTTGAAAACGTGATCCTCGGTGTTCTTGGGGGACAAGGCTACGTCGATCTGTTCAACGGCAACAGCGACTGGAACGGCGATGCCATTACCCAGTCACTGGAGATCACCAAGAACCTGGTCGAAAACTACGTTAACGAGGACATCCTCAGCGTTGACCCGGCTACCGCGTTCGAGAAGATCTTCTCGGATGGTGAAAACGGCGGGGTCATGACGATCAACGGCGACTGGGCCGAGGGTTTCTACCGCGGCAAGGGCTACGACGGCCAGTACGGCTACGCCCGACCGCCCGGGACCCAGGGGCACTACATGGCTCTGTGTGACGCGTTCACACTGCCAACCGGTGCGCCAAATCCCGAGAACGCGATTGCATTCCTGAAGGTATGTGGTTCGCAAGAAGGACAGGACGAGTTCAACCACTTCAAAGGTTCGATCTCGGTGGGTAGCGATCCCAACCTGACCTACTTCAACAACTACCAGAAGGAAGCGATCAAGGACTGGCAAGACCCGTCCACGTTCATCGCCCCGAGCGTCGTGCACGGTTTCGCCGCACGGCAGAGCTGGATTACCGAATTCGTCAACATCGGCAACACTTTCTCAGCGGAAGTGCGCAGCGGTGACGCGAACGCGGTGGCGAACGCTCAGGCCTCAATGCAGCGAGCCTGCGAAGACTCGGCAATCTGCACCTAGCAGTTTCCTAAAGGGAGGGGGAGCCGTTCCCAAGCGGCTCCCCCTTTGCTGGAAATCCGCTGGGATTACTTTTCGATTTGAATAACTGACCGGTTAATGGCCACCCCAGCACTCACTAGACCCCCGCAGCCGCAGCGCAGCGCCTTGGCCCGCGCCTGGCGCTTCGTGAACCGCGATCGGGTACTGGCGCTTATCGTCCTAGCGCCATCTCTGCTGCTGGTGGCCATCTTCATTTACGGGTTCATCGCCTGGACGTCGCTGGTGGCGTTCCTGGAGTGGAACCTCCCCAATACGCCGGTATCGATCGCCGGTCCCTACAACGGCATTGACAACTGGCAGTGGTTGTTCGAGTTACCGCGCTGGTACAAGGACATCCGCAACATGGTGATCTTCACCGTGCTGTTTCTTGCCGAATGCATGATCCTGGGGTTCCTGATCGCCGCATTTCTGGACCAGCAGGTCAAGGGCGAGGGCTTCTTCCGGACGATTTACATCATGCCGTTTGCAATTTCGGCAGTCGTCACCGGGGTGGTCTGGCAGTGGATGATGCACCAGACCAACGGCTTCAACCGGCTGATCGACATCCTTGGCTTCAATCACATTCTGGGGTTGTTTGGTCTCGGGCCATTTGAGTGGCTCTGGATGTCGGACCAGAACATCGGGATGGTGGCAATATCCTTTGCCGCCTCCTGGCAAATGGTTGGGTACACCATGGCCCTTTACTTTGCGGGCATCCGCGGCATCTCGCAGGACCTGCGTGAGGCCGCCCAGATCGATGGGGCCGGAACCGTAGCCCTTTACCTGAACATAATCATTCCGCTGGTGCGCCCGGTCTCCTTGACCGCCTTCATCATTCTGTTCGGGCTCGCGCTGCGCCTGTTCGACCTGGTTGCTGCAATCGGCGGTTCGGGCATTAATTTCTCAACCGACACGTTCGCGTATCACATGGTCCAGCTCGCATTCCAGGACCTAAGATTTGCTCGCGGTGCGGTGATCGCAGTGATCATGGTCCTCTTGTCGGCGATCGTAGTGGTGCCCTACCTGTGGAGCATCCGAAGGGAAGTCTGAGCCATGGCTACCACCACCGCTCCTCCTGAACTGGTCGCCGCCGGTTCGACCATCCGCACCAACCGCGTCGGACGGGTGGCGCGCAGGACTTTCGTCTACTTGTTCCTGATTGTGGTGGCGATCCTGATTTTCATGCCGTCCTACGTGGTGCTGGTAAACGCGCTAAAACCCTTCAGCGAGGTCCACCCCACGACCATGTGGCAGCCGCCGACGAGCGGTATTTCGCTGGAATCCTTCCAGCGCGGCTGGCTTGCCGTGAACAACAACATGATCGCCAGCGCCAAAGTCACGATCCCGGCCGCGATAGTTTCCTCCCTGCTGGGATCTATCAACGGTTACGTTTTCGCAAAGTGGCGATTCCGCTACTCGAACATCATCTTTCTGCTGGTCCTGTTCGGGCTGTTCCTTCCCTACCAGGGGATCCTGATCCCGCTGGTGATAACCCTGACCCAGATAAAGGCCCCGTGCATCCTGTTGACGGCCGATTTCGACCGAGCGTTCGAAATCTGCACTTTCTACGGCACGATCCCCGGCCTTGTCCTGACCCACACGATCTTCGGGATCCCAATCACGGCGTTGATTTTCCGGGCCTATTTCGTCTCGGTGCCGACTGACCTGATCGAAGCCGCGCGGGTCGACGGAGCCGGGTTCTTCGGCGTTTATCGACACATCATGTTTCCGATTGCCGCACCGGCCTTCGCAGTGGTCTTGATCTGGCAGTTCACCCAGATATGGAACGACTATCTGCTCTCGCTCTCAATCCTGAACAACCCCAAGGACGCGCCGGTCATGGTCGGCGTGGTGAACACTTCCAATTCGTACTTCATCGAGTACAACGTCCAGTTTGCGGCGGCTCTGCTGGTGAGCATCCCCACGCTGCTGTTCTATTTCCTGCTGGGCCGGCTTTTTATGCGCGGTCTGCTGGCGGGAGCCGTAAAGGGGTAATCGCCGATCCGGCCGCAGTATGGCCGGGCGCAGGATATTGCGGTTCGCGGGGCGGTGGGCGGATAATTGGCCATCGACGGCAGATTTGGGCCGAATTGTGAGCGCGCGGAAATTGACATGGAGGCACCGATGCGATTGAGCAGGCGAAGATTTATCCGGTTCTCGACCACGGCGTCGGGCGTTGCGTGCGCCAGCGCTTTGCTTGCCGCCTGCGGCGAGGGTGGGGCTAGCACGCCCGACCAGCAAGGTCTGCAAGGCTGGACCGAGGGGCAAAACCTCGAAGGTGGCCAGGAAGTCCAGCAAGGGCAACCCGGGGGAATTCCTGACGAACGCGCCCGGCTGGGGCTGCCGCCGGGCCGGTTGGTGATCATCTCGCTCAGCTTTGCGGGACCCGATTCCAAGATCGTGATCGAAAACCGCAACACCGCCCAGGACACGCTTTTCTACTGGATCCTGGCCGCCAATGGTGAGCAATGGGAGATCCCCGGGGTGTTCAAACTCCAGCCCGGCGAACAGCTGACCATCGGGTACGGCGAGGGCACCGACACCGAGAACGAAGTGTTCATGAACGGCGCGCTCGGCGAGCCCGACCCGGCCGGTGGCGAGCTTGGACTCTACAACGAGACCGACGACCTTCAGGACTGGACCTACATGCACCAGTACCTGCAGTGGGGTTCCCCGGGCCAGCCGCTTGCCTCGGTGGCTATCGAAGGCGGCATCTGGGAAGAAGGGGTCGCGGTTGAAGTCGAGGCCGGCCAGACCATCACCTATGACCACTCGCAACCGGGACAGGGTACCTTCTCGGCTTCATAAAGCACTTGCCGGTCCAAGTGTGCCGGCACAAGTTCTAAATCCCGGGTTGCCTGTTGGCACTTGAACGGTACTCCCGCGCCAAGCCGCTCAAGTTGGCGCTGGTCGGTTGCGGCGGCATGGGTCGCCGCCACCTGCACGGGCTCGCGCAATTGGAGAGCGCGGGCTTAAACCCGTTCGATTTGGTCGGGGTTTGTGATCCGTTCGCGGAAGCGGCCAACGCGGCCGCGCATTTGGCGGAAAAGTTATTGGATGTTCAACCCCGTGTATATGCCGGACTTGAAGACTTGGCTGCGGCGGAAGAGCCCGACGCGGTCGACATCGTAACCACGCCGGCAACCCACCACCTGGTCGGCGCCGCCGCGCTCGACCTCGGGCTACACGTCCAGATTGAAAAACCGGTCGCGATCACCATTTCGGCAGCCAATTTCCTGGAGCGGGCCGCGGACGAATCCGGCCGCGTGCTTTCGGTCGCCGAGAACTTTCGCCGCGATCCGATAAACCGCCTGCTGCGGGCCGTCATCGACTCCCAGGAACTCGGGCAGCCAGCCATGATGATTGACACAACCCTGAGCGGAGGCGGGGCGGTCGTTATCACGCCCTGGCGGTCCACCAGCGCCCAGGGAGGGCTGCTGATGGACGTCGGCGTTCACAACGCCGATATGTTCGAGTACTTCATGGGTCCGGTCGAAGAAATCACCGCCTGGGCGGGGGTTCTGGAGCCGCAAAGAAGTTTCCGGGGCTTAAACAGCAACCTGGCCCGCTTTTATGAACTCTCCAATAGGCAGGCAGCGGGAGATTACCGTGCCGACGGGGTCGACTCGGGGTTCGCGCTGCTGCGTTTCTCTTCCGGAGCCGCCGGGCAATGGTCAATGGCCCTCGGCGTGGGCGGCGGCGATCCGGTGCGAATGCGCCGAATCTATCTCGAAGACGGGATGATCGAATGTCCCGACGACCGGTCCGGTCAGCCGCCGTCGATCGTCAGGCGTGGCGACCGCAGCGAGTATTGCGGCGATGCGGTCCTAGGCTTGGTTCCCGAATTCGAGCTTCCCGAGGTGACCGCGCATCTTTTCGGCGGCAACCGATTCGGCCGGATCGAGATGGGATTCAACGAGATCGACGCGCGAATCACCGCCTCCGAATACTGGGAGCTGGGCGATTGCATCCTGAACAACAAGCGGCCCGAGGTGGGGATCACCGAAGGGCGCGCGGCGCTCGCGGTGGTGCTCGGCGCGATCGAGTCCGGACTGTCGGCGCGGAGCGTAAAGGTCTCCGACCTGCTGGAGGGGCGGGTGTCGGCCTACCAGGACCGGCTCCTGCCTGAATCACCGGGGCCTGGCTGAGGATTTGAGCGAAAACCCCTTCATTGCGATCATTGCCGGCGGCGCCGGTACGCGTTTGTGGCCCCGCTCGCGGTCAGGTAATCCGAAGCAACTGCTCGATTTCGGCCAGGGGGAGAGCTTTATCCGTCAAACCTATCGGCGCGTCGCCCCGCTGACTGCGCCCGACCGGTTGATGGTGATAACCGGGCCCGAGCTAGCCGGAGCCATTGCCGGCGAACTGCCCGAGCTCGATCCCTCCCAGATCATCTGCGAGCCGTCCCCTAAAGGCACTGCGCCGGCGATCACCGTGGCCGCCGCGCACGCCGCCCGACGTGCGCGGGATCCGACCTTGATAACCGTCGGATCCGACCACTACATAGGCGACGTTGATGCGTTTCGCAGGTGTCTGAGATCCGCCGCCGCCGCCGCCCGCCAAACCGGTGGACTGCTCACGGTCGCGGTCCGTCCGACCCATCCGGACACCGGAATGGGCTACATCCACGTTGGGGAATCGGCGGGTGCCTTCGTGGGTATACCAGTCCACCGGACGCGCGAATTCGTGGAAAAACCGGACAAGGCGACCGCTGCCAGATATGTGGCCGGCGGCCAACACCTCTGGAACTGCAACTACTTCGCTTTCAGCACCGGGTCTCTCCAGGCAGCACTGGCCCGCCATGCGCCGCACCTGGAACTGCTCCTTGCGGCATTGATCCGGTCGACGGACTTTTCGGGAGAGCTCCGGGATCATTGGGCCGATCTTCCCAGCGAAGCCATCGACACGGCGCTGATGGAACGGGCCGACAACGTCTTTACAGTTCCGGCGGAATTCGATTGGGCCGACATCGGATCCTGGGACGGGGTATACAAGATCGCAAAGTCGGTTCCCGGCGCCACCGAGAACTACGTCGCCGGCGGGGAGCACCTCGGTCACGAGTTCTTGGGGAGCCGGGGCTGCCTGGTCGACGCGGAATCAAAACCGGTGGCGGTAATTGGCCTGGACGACGTCGTGATCGTCGAGTCTGCTGATGCGGTTCTGGTGTGCCATCGCGACCGCGCCCAGGAAGTGGCCGATTTGTTGGCGCAACTGCGCTCCGACGGCCGAGCCGAGCTGCTCTAAGGGACGGTTGCGGTGATCGAAGCCGGGACGGCCGGCGCACAGCGAGCGCCCGGCTTCCAGCGCGGGCCAATCCTGGTGTTGGCGACTTCGGCGGCAGTGCTTTTAGGGGCCGGGCTGCTGTGGCGCGAAGAGCTGCGCGCCTTGCCGCCCTGGTATTTCGGCCTGGCCTTTTTGGGGCTCCTGACGCTTACCGGTGCGCTTGGGCGCTGGCGGCTGGGCCTTCCCTGGCCGCACGTCGGTCAAACCGTGGTGGCCGCGTCGGCGGTTGCAATCGCGGTCCTGGCCTGGATATACGCCGACCTGGTCCGCGACCTGGAAGGACCGGCCGCAGTGGTTGCGTTCGCGGTCACGATGGTCGGCGCATCGACCGTGATCCTGCCCGCGCCTACAGCTTTAACCGTCGTCGCCCTGGCCAGCTCCCTGGACAACCCGGTAGGAGTAGGCGTGGCGGCGGCGGCCGGGCAGACCGTCGGCGAGGGGGTGGGCTACTTGCTGGGCCGCAGCGGGTCGGCACTCCTGCCGGAATTTGGTTGGAGCCGGCGCCTGGCGGACCGAATGCGCCGCAACATCCTCGTCACCGACGGCGTCATAGTTCTCTTCGCCGCGGTCCCGAACCCGGTTTTTGACGTTATCGGAATCATCGCCGGGACGCTTCGACACCCGGTCTGGCGCTACGCGGCGGCCGCGTTCCTGGGCAATGTTTTCAAGTACGTGATCGTGTGGGGCGGCCTGGGGGCGCTGCTGGGCTGACCGGCCTGAACGCCCGCCCACCGGCTTCTTTTTGCAGTTGGTCCCACAACCGCGCCAAGGCCGTGCGGTCCTCTTCACCGGGCACGTAAAACCGGAGTACCCGCTCCGGAGCGATCGAGGCCACCAGTTTCGAGACTTTGGTGATCTCTACCGGGGCCCCGTTCGGGGAGGGCTTGACCAGCACCGCGCGCTGCGATCCCGGGCCGTGCGGTCCCGCGCTCGAAATCGCATCTATTGCCGCTTCGTCGCTCAGCAAGTCCAGTCCCTCGACCAGTCCCCAGGCGGGCGCCTCGGCGCGCAGACGGGCCCGGAACCGGATCGAGAACTGGAGTCCACGCTCGGGAATCCGCTCGCCGGCGTCAAAACACTTGAAGATGCGTCGCCGGCGCAGCCGGGACGTCAACTCCGCCAAGTGAACGTCGCCCGCCGTGGCCATCTCGGCCAGCGCGCCGCCGAGCACCTCGTCGTCCAGGGAAAGAAAACTCGCGAGCCCGCGCGGCCCGCCGACGTGGTCGAGCAGGGGGTGCGGCTGCGTCAAACCGGTGAGCGAAACACTTCCGTCGGCGATCAGTTCGGCGAGGCGTACGATCGCCGCCTCGAGCATCAACTCGGCGCCGCGCGAGGTCTTGTGCAGATAGATCTGGCGGTAGAGATTGATTCGCGCCAGCAGGTATTCTTCGGCCGAGCGAAGTCCCTTCGACGCCAATACCAGGCCCCGGCCCCCTCCCCAGCGGTCAGCCAGCGACTCAACCCGGAGGCTGTCGAGAAGCCAGGTCAGGTCGATCGAGCCGCTAGCGACACCCGTCATGCGCCGGTCGCGTTGCAGGTAATCGAGCCGGTCAGCGTCGAAATGCGAAGCCACCACGCTGGCGTAAATGTCATCGGGCCCGTCACCGCAGATCTCGTCGGCAACCAACCCGGCCAGTCCGGTTTCGGCGTCGTCCAGGATCTGGCGGACGGCCGTATCGCCGCAAAGTACCGCCCGCGACCAGTGCTCGTGGTTGCCGGGACCGCCGACCGCCCGTTCGGATTTTTCGAACACGTGCGAGAGCGGCCCGTGTCCAATGTCGTGCAGGAGCGCCGCCAAGGCCGAAACGCGGGCCCGCCGTTCGTCGAAACTGCCCGGCCCGAGCTCGCGCCGGATCACACCCAGCAGCTGCCGGGCCACGTGATAGACCCCGACCGAATGGCCGAATCGGGTGTGAGTGGCCCCGGGAAAGACCAGATGCAGAAAGCCGAGCTGCTTAATCGATCGCAGGCGCTGCATTTCGGGCGCATCGAGCAACCGCCAGGCCAATTGATCGACCTCGGATTCGGCTTCGAAACGAATCAAGCCGTGAATCGGGTCGCGAATTCGCTTGGTTGAAGGCATGGGGCCTTCCGATTATCCCGACAGCGTCCTCCGCAACCTCCAGGCAATTAAACTTTTTTTGCGTTGCCGGACGGCGGCCCGGATGCGGTCGCCGAGGAATGTTGGCCGCCGGCACCCGGGCACGATTAGGACCAGCGGAGGCAGCGTCTAGCGCCGATGACCGGAAATTTGAAAGTATTCGCCGGCGCGTCCAACCACGCATTGGCAAAGTCGATCTGCGCCAACTTGGGTATACCGCTGGGCAACGCGGCGGTGAGCTCATTTCCGAACCGTGAAACCCGGATCCAGATCGAAGAGAACGTGCGCGGTTTCGACGCCTACGTGGTGCAGTCCATGTGCGCACCGGTAAACAACAACCTGATCGAGCTGCTGATCATGGTCGACGCCTTGCGGCGCGCATCGGCGGACCGGATCACCGCGGTCGTCCCCTACTACGGCTATGCGCGGCAAGAGAAGAAGACCGCCGGCCGGGAGCCGATTTCGGCCAAGCTCGTGGCGAACCTGATGCAGGTCTCGGGAGTGTCGCGGGTTTTGACGGTCGACCTGCACGCGGCTGCCATCGAAGGGTTCTTCGACATACCGGTCGACCACCTGCGCGCCGCCGGGCTGCTTGCGCAGGCACTTCGCGACCAGGGTTTCGACCGTTCGGCGGCGGTGGGTTCGACCGACGCCGGCGGCGTGGCACGGGCCGAAGATTTTTCCCGCCGGATGCAGGCCGAGGACCTCTTCGTGACATTCAAAAAACGCAATTCCGGGGATGACGTGACCCCGATTTCGCTGGTTGGGGACGTAGCCGGCAAGACCTGCATAGTCATCGACGACATCATCTCGACCGGCGGGTCGCTGCTGGCGGCGGCCGACCTGTTGTTGCAAAACGGCGCCGCCGCCGTCCACGCAGCCGCCGTCCACGCGGACTTTACGGCCAAGATCGATCGCCTGTTCGAATCCGAGAACATCGACAGCGTTTTGGTGACGGATACGATCCCGGTTGAATTCAAACACCCCAAACTGACGGTATGTTCGACTGCGCGCCTGCTCGCCGAGGCGATCCGGCGCATACACTTACACGAATCGGTCAGTGCTCTGTTCATTTGATAACGCTGTTTCAAGCGTTGGTCAGGAACAAAACGTCTTGCGCGGTCGCCCGAAAGTGTCGCTGAGGGCAGTCGTCACAACTCACATCAAATAGCGTCCAATACAGTGACGCTTTATGCGCATTCGCGCAACGCAAATGGAAGCCGTCAGCTCCTTACCGAACACTTACGTAACGTCGCCGAACTTGCGCGTGAGCGCGCCTACCCTTTCGGTGGAGGCAACCTCGCTTTCCTCGCCGGCCTCTGGCACGACGCGGGAAAGGCTGACCCGGAGTGGCAGCGCTACCTACGGGAGAGCGAGGCTGGTGCGCGTGGCAGGGGAGCCGGACCAGATCACAAATGCGCCGGAGCGCTGCTGGCCGAGCGCCAAGATCTCTGGTACGTAGGTCACCTGATTCATGGGCACCACGGTGGGCTTGCAAATCCTCATTCCGGATACCGCCCGTGGCTTACTGGCAAGCGGAACCTCCCGGGCCCAACCCGGGCGCTCGATGCCCTGCGAAGCGCGTTTCCTGACCTCTTGGGCTGGCCGAACCCCGACATCCCTCCGCACATAAAGGGCGATCCATTAGCCGCAGAATTCTTTTTGCGGATGACTTACTCGGCGCTCGTCGATGCCGACAGTCTTGACACCGAATCGCATATGCTGGGTGTCGCGAATCCTAGACGTGGCAGCACCGCGACGTTCGCAGAGCTCTGGCGACGCTACGAATCTTTCTTGGCAAACGAACCTCGAGCCCCGGACACTGACGTTAACCGCGTCCGACGCGAGGTGCACGAAGCCTGTCTCGACGCAGCCAAGGCACCACCTGGCTTCTTCCGGTTGACGGTCCCAACGGGCGGAGGCAAAACGCGATCGGCAGTCGCGTTCGCACTCAGACACGGAATCGAGCACGGTATGCGTCGGGTGGTCGTAGCCGTCCCTTTCACAACCATTACACAGCAGACTGCGGGGGTGTACCGGCGCATCTTTGAACGCGGTTACGAAGATGCTGGGCGTGTGGTGCTTGAGCATCACTCAGCTGGTGCGGAAGGTGGAGGCCGCGCAAGCGACGACGAGAGCCCGGCCCATGACGCCGTCTGGCAACGTCTTGCTTCCGAGAACTGGGACGCGACTGTTGTCGTGACCACGACAGTACAACTGTTTGAAAGTCTCTTCTCGAATCGCCGCGGGAAGGCGCAGAAACTTCACAATCTCGCCGGTAGTGTTCTCATTCTGGACGAGGCCCAGGCGCTGCCGGCTGGCTTGCTTGCCCCAATCCTCGATGGGTTACGGCAGCTCACGGAATACTATGGCGGTAGTGTTGTGCTTTCCACTGCGACGCAACCCGCATTCGATCTCGTGCCCGAGTTCAGAGGCATCCCGGCCCGCGACATCGTGCCCGGTCACGCCCGGCACTTCGCAGCGTTAAAACGTGTCGAGTACGACTTCTCAAAGACCGCAGGGCCGAATGATTGGTCGGAAGTCGCCAATTGGATGCGCGCGAAATCCAGCGTCCTCACCATCGTCAATACAAAGCGCCACGCGATGGAATTGCTTGACGCCCTTGGCGATCCGGATGCCTTGCACCTCTCTACTCTCCTCTGCCGCGCACATCGCGACGAGGTGCTAACCGAGATTAGGGGGCGTCTAGCCGCTGCCAAACCATGTCGAGTCGTAAGCACGCAAGTAGTCGAGGCTGGCGTCGACCTCGACTTCGCCACAGTGTTGCGCGCCGAGGCTCCACTCGATTCCATCATCCAAGCAGCCGGACGGTGTAACCGTGAGGGGCGGCTCGGAGGCCTTGGGCGCGTGGTGGTGTTCCGGCCCCCGGATGACTCAGCGCCGCCGGGGGTTTACCGCTCAGGGATTGATATTGCGAGGGTCGTACGCGAGCTGCCAGGCTTCGATCCGCACGATCCGAGGGCTGTCGGCTCTTACTTCAAGTTGTTGTTCGGAGCAGCAGTAAATGCCGACAGCAAAAAGATCCAGAACGCTCGCAAAAGCCTCGATTTCCCTACCGTGGCTGATCGATTTCGCATGATCGAAAGCGATGCATGTGACGTGATTGTGGACTTCCCCAAGCTGGAAACTCCGAGAATCGACATCCTTGTCGATCAGCTGCGAAATCGCGAACGACCTGCTCGCGAGATATTGCGGGATATTCAACCGCATATCATCTCAATCTACCGACGCGAGTACGAACGGCGCCACCGGGACGGATTCATAGAAGAGCTCTTGCCGGGCGTTGGGCGTTGGCTCGGATACTATGACCCGGTGCGCGGAATCATCGAAGCCGATCCCGATACCATCATTTGAGGCCACTACGGTCAGAGTTGTCTGTTCGCATTCCATCAATGCCGTGTTGCTCAGTAGCCCGACTTTCTGATTGCGATATATTCGGGCGGGAGATGATACATGGCCGGTGATCCGCCAACGTTAGAGGCAAAGTTCTGGGGCGACTATGCGTGCTTCACTCGCCCAGAAATGAAGGTCGAGAGAGTCACCTATCCGGTGATGACGCCTTCCGCCGCCCGCGGCGCGTTGGAGGCGATTTTCTGGAAACCTCAGGTCGCTTGGCGAATCGAGGAGATTCACGTCCTTAAGCCGATCGTCTACGCGTCCATCCTTCGAAACGAGATCAACGACCGCCAGAGTGCGCGCTCGGCGCGCGGCTGGGGGCAGAACGGGGGTGGCTATGACGCTGCTGACCGGCGCAGTCGCGCTCAGCGTCACACGCTTGCGTTGCGCGACGTGGCCTACGTCGTACGGGCGCAACTCATTCTGCAAGGCGGCACGGTTGACGACGTTGCGAAGTACCGTGACCAATTCCGCCGCCGCGTCGCTCAGGGCCGATGCTTCGCCACCCCGTACCTTGGCTGTCGAGAATTCAGTGCCTCGTTCGGTAAGCCGGAGCCCGGGGATGAGCCGATTAAACGGAGTGAAGACCTCGGGTTGATGTTGCTTGACATAGATTATGAATCCGGCAGTATCGGCCGCGGGAAACCGAGGTTCTTCACGGCCACACTTGATCACGGCGTGCTGCGCGTCCCGGATCGACTCGTGGGGTCCGCATGACCTTGTTGAGCAAGCTGAAGGAATACGCGGACGAGCGACTTGACGATCAGCTTCCATCTCTCTATGCGAATACTCCTGTCGCCTGGATAGTCATGCTCGATTTGGACGGGCGCGTGCTGTCGCCGCGCCCGATTTCGCGCGTAGATTCGAGCACAACTCGCGGCAAGCGCGGCCTCGATATGGTTGCGCCGGAAGTGCAGCGTGCGGCTGGCATCAAGCCGTTGCTGCTTGCCGACAACGGCGAGTACACATTCGGGCGCGCACGTGATCCCGCAAAGCAACAGCGCGTCGACCGAGCGCACTCTGAATACCGCAATCTTCTCGACCGTTGTGTTGTTGAGACGGAAGAACCCTCAGTGCTTGCTGTGAAACGGTTCTACGAGCGTGGCGGGGTCGACCAACTGACCCTCGACGACGAGTGGGATTACGGGCTCAAGATCACGTTCCAGGTGACCCTGAAAGATGGCGCATTCCAGCGCCCAATTGACTTACCCTCCGTGCAGGAGTTCTGGCTTGCGTCGAACACGCCGGACGCCGCAGCCAAGGATCAATGCCTCGTGTGTGGCGATACCAGGCCCGTGCTCGATCGATTGCAGGCGAAAGTCAAAGGGGTTCGTGGTGGCCAATCGGCGGGCACGTCGATCATCTCCGCAAACAAGAGCGCGTTCGTTTCGTACGGGCTGAAGGCGTCAAGGATTGCCCCCACCTGCGGAGGGTGTGGGGAATCCTTTACGCGCGCGCTCAATAGCCTGCTGGCTGATGAGCACACCAGCCTCGTGGTCGCAGAATCGACATTTGCCTTTTGGGCGCGGGACGTTGTTGAATTCGATTTTGGAAGTCACATGCGGCGACCCGACCCCTTACAGGTAAAGTCGGCCATCGACTCGCTGCGGACAGGGCGAAAAGCAACGATCGAGGACGAAACGGAGTTTTACGCTGTAGCGTTAACGGCGAGCGGTGGTCGCGTTGTCGTCCGGGACTGGATTGAAACGACCGTCGGGAGCGTGAGGGAAAGCGTCGCTAGGTGGTTCAGACTGCAGGAAATCTCCGATCCTCGAGTTGAGGATCCCGAAGGCGAGGATCCCCGTCCCTTGAGTCTCTTCCAACTTGCCGCCTCAACAGTGCGGGATGTGCGTCGAGACCTCCCTGCCACGATGCCACGTTCATTGTTCAGGTGCGCGTTTTCGGCCGTACCGCTTCCACTGGAAATCGCCTTTCAAGCGGTCAATCGCTGTCGCGCTGATAAGGGCGTAACCCGCCCCCGTGCCGCACTCATCAAGCTCGTCTTGCTTAGCCGTGAGGCTACCCTGCCAAAGGAAGACTACATGATTGCTTTGGAATCCGAACACCCATCGCCAGCCTATCACTGCGGCCGCCTGCTAGCCGTCATTGAAGATGTGCAGCGAGCCGCCCTCCCGGGCGTGAACGCGACCGTCGTCGACCGCTATTTTGGTGCGGCGTCTTCCACGCCTGCTGTAGTTTTCGGCACGCTGCTACGTGGAGCGCAGCCCCATCTCGCTCGTTTGGAACGCGACCGTCCAGGGGCCTATGTGAATCTCCAACGCAGCCTTGAGCAAGTCATGGCGCGGATCGGCGACTGGCCGGCGACGCTCGCGCTCGAGGAGCAGGCGCTTTTCTCGCTCGGTTATTACCACCAGCGCGCGTATGGCAGGGCAGAGATGCGAAGACGCCAGGCGACACGTAGCGCCGAGCCGGGCGCCGAAGACTCGAAAATCGGTTTCGGACAGGAGCAACATTCATGACTAGCGCCGACAACTTGCCGACGGACATCACCCGCCGCCATGATTTTGTACTCCTCTTCGATGTGCGGGATGGAAACCCCAACGGCGATCCGGACGCTGGAAATCTGCCTCGCGTCGATCCCGAAACCATGCAGGGGCTCGTGACGGATGTAGCAATCAAACGCAAAGTGCGCGACTTTGTTGACATGGCGCGCGGCGAGGGGCGCTTCAAGGTGTATGTTCAGCACGGCCAGTTCCTCACGAATCGTCGGAAGATGGTCTTTGACGAGCGTGCGAGCGGGGACAGGGTGCCCGCCGTCAGCGACGCGCAAAGTTGGATGTGTGAGGAGTTTTTTGACGTGCGGATGTTTGGGGCGGTCATGTCGATGACCGAACGCAATGCGGGCCAGGTGCGCGGCCCGATGCAGCTCACCTTCGCACGATCCGTCGATCCCATCATCCCTTTTGACTTGAGCATCGTCGGCCCGGCGCAGAACGAACGGGACGTAAATCGCGAGAACGCCTCTGGTCAAGCTACTAATTACGGTACGATGGGCCGCAAATCAACGGTTCCGTACGGGCTATACCGTGCGCACGGCTTCTTCAATCCTCACTTCGCCGCGAGGACTGGGGTGGATGCCGAGGACTTGTCAGTTTTCTGGAACGCCCTCGAGATGATGTGGGATGTCGACCGCTCCGCCTCGCGTGGTGAAATGGCCTGCCGGGGCCTCTACGTCTTCAGTCACGAGAGCAAGCTCGGTAACGCCGCCGCACACCGTCTGTTCGACGTTATCCGCACTCCCCGGAGCGCGGCCGATGCGCCGCGATCATTTTCCGATTACTCGATTGGGCGCCCGCCGGACGGCCCGATCGAAGGCGCCCCCGGAGTGTCTCTTAGCACTCTAGTCGGCTGATCCGCGAATCCGGCTCCGTGGAAGGAACCGCCACGCCATGGGGCGACCAGGAGTTGCTCGATGTGCCAATCTCGGCCATTGAGCACTTCTCCTATTGCCCTCGGCAATGCGCTCTAATTCACGTCGAGCAGACTTTCGAGGAAAACGTATTCACAGTCCGTGGACGCATCTCGCACGAGCGCGTAGATAGCGGCGAGACTGAGAATCGACCCGGCGTCCGCGTGCTTCGCGGACTCCCGCTCTGGTCCAAACGTCTTGGCCTGCGAGGCAGGGCGGATGTAGTCGAGTTGCGTCCGGGCTCGCCGCCCTTTCCGGTCGAATACAAGGTCGGCCGCAGGCGTCCTCCACACGCCGACTTGCAACTCTGCGCGCAGGCGCTTTGTCTTGAGGAGATGCTCGGAACAGAGGTTCCAGAAGGGGCGATCTACTCGCACGCCGAACGGCGGCGCTATAGGGTGCCTCTGACCGAAGA
Source organism: Chloroflexota bacterium (assembly GCA_009840625.1). Lineage (NCBI taxonomy): Bacteria > Bacillati > Chloroflexota > Chloroflexota bacterium. Next base: position 716,226 of record VXNJ01000001.1, read on the forward strand.
ATTGCGGCAGCGGACGGTGTCGCTTGTTGCAGAAGTGCGAAATCAACTCCGCGATCAAATGTTACCGGAGGCCGCCGACGATGCACGGTGCCCACCGTGTTCGCTAATCAATGCCTGCCTACCCCAGGTAGCTGCGCAACCGAATCGCCTGCGTGGCATGCAAGGCGCTCTCTTCCGACCGCTGGTTCCGGTAATCGAAGATGTATGAGTTGCTCAATACCCTTTACATCACAACCCAAGGGGCTGTGCTCCGTCTCGATCACGACACCGTGCGCATCATAGTCGAGAACGAGACTCGCGCGCGCTTGCCGCTTGCACGTCTGCAGGCAATCGTAGCCTTCGGCCGAGTTTCCCTAACGACTCCGCTCATCCACCGGTGTGCGAATGACGGAAGAGGGGTCGTTTGGCTTTCCGCCTACGGCCGGTTCCGCGCGCGCCTAACCGGGCGTACGCTTGGTAATGTTCTGTTGCGTAAGGCGCAGCACGAGGCCGTTAGCGATCAAGATCGGACGCTGGCTCTTGCTAAGCAGTACGTGGCCGGAAAAGTACAAAACGCGCGAACGCTTACATTGCGAGCGGCGCGCGAAAGCGCCGAAGCCGGCGACGAAACCGAACTTCGCGCCGTCGCGGACCGATTGGCCCCACTTCTTGGTGAGATTGGCGATGCATCCGATCTGGACATACTTCGCGGACTTGAAGGAATCGCGGCTCGGACCTACTTCCGTGGTTTCAAAAAAATGGTCCGAACTGACCGGGCAATGTTTGCGCCGGATGGCCGCAGCAGGCGTCCGCCGCGGGATCGCACGAATGCGCTACTGTCTTTTTGTTACGCATTGCTTCGCGCCGAGTGCGAAGCGGCACTTGAAGGCGTAGGCCTTGATCCACAAGTTGGGTTCCTGCATGCCCTGCGCCCAGGAAGGCCCGCCCTGGCGCTCGACTTGATGGAGGAATTGCGGCCCGCAATCGCAGATCGACTCGTGCTTCGCCTGGTTAACCGCCGCCAGATCCGCGCAGACCACTTTGAGGAGACACCGGGGGGCGCGGTGAATCTCACTGAGCAGGGGCGCCGCGCGATGCTTACCGGGTACGAGAGACGAAAGAATACCTCGGTGCCGCACCGGCTGCTCAAAGAGCGAATTCCGGTTGGGCTAATACCCCATGTGCAGGCGCGGTTACTTGCCCGCCACTTGCGGGGGGATCTGCGTCACTACGTCCCATACTTGGCTCGCTGAGGCAGCGTCGGCGGAACGATGGAGGTTTTAGTTGCGTATGACGTGGCGACTGACGATGCAGTGGGGCGGAGAAGGTTACGTCGCGTGTCGCAAGCCTGTGCCGCTTACGGTCAACGTGTCCAGAAGTCTGTCTTCGAGTGCGTATTGACTGACGCGGACATGGAGGTCCTCGTCGCACGTCTACGATCAGAAATTGATGAAACGGTGGACAGCGTCCGCATCTACCGGCTACGCGAGCCTCTAGCCCGACACTTGCGCACGTTTGGTGCACAACCCCCGCATGACCAACGCGACCCACTAGTATTCTGAACCTTACCGGCGAGCGGACCTCGTGCGATCACCCACAACCCTTCCATCCGCGCAATTCTTCCGGTCGAATTGGCGAAATTGTGGCCCAAATCGTTCGAAGAATCTCGCGTTTGGCGGGATTATGGGCTCTGTGATCGACAATAATGCGACCTATGGCCCGCAAATGCGAGGTTTCGTAGGGTTGCGCCCGGCCTTCGGGACGGGCGGGGATTGAAAC
>VXNJ01000001.1:718083-720172 GCA_009840625.1 Chloroflexota bacterium
GTTGCGCCCGGCCTTCGGGACGGGCGGGGATTGAAACGACCGCAACCTCAACATCACGCTGCGCACGATCGAGTTGCGCCCGGCCTTCGGGACGGGCGGGGATTGAAACCTGTACCGGCTTTAAGTACGCTCCGAGCCAGTAGCCGAGTTGCGCCCGGCCTTCGGGACGGGCGGGGATTGAAACTCCTGCAGGGCCACCGACGTGCGCTCGGCGACGACGTTGCGCCCGGCCTTCGGGACGGGCGGGGATTGAAACACCGAAGGGGTTAAGCAGCTATCGGTGGAGACTGGCGTTGCGCCCGGCCTTCGGGACGGGCGGGGATTGAAACGCCTAGCCGATGGCCTTCAAGCCGCGCTTTGACGCAGGTTGCGCCCGGCCTTCGGGACGGGCGGGGATTGAAACATGTCCACGGCCGCGCAGAAACTAAAACACGCCCTGTTGCGCCCGGCCTTCGGGACGGGCGGGGATTGAAACATCGCAGTGAATGTGCAACTGTCCACCAAAGAACGGGGGTTGCGCCCGGCCTTCGGGACGGGCGGGGATTGAAACCTGCTGAAGCGGATCCAGGTGGGCCTGGCCACCGACAGTTGCGCCCGGCCTTCGGGACGGGCGGGGATTGAAACGATTCCCTGGCCGATCTGATGGACGTGTGGTGGGGCGTTGCGCCCGGCCTTCGGGACGGGCGGGGATTGAAACGATAGAAAGCTGTGCTGGCCAGCGAAAGCGTCAATCAGTTGCGCCCGGCCTTCGGGACGGGCGGGGATTGAAACCTCTCCGGAGCTGCGCCGGCGCGCAGTTTGAACATAGGTTGCGCCCGGCCTTCGGGACGGGCGGGGATTGAAACAATGGCAAGTGCTGTAGCAATCACTGGCACAGGTGAAGTTGCGCCCGGCCTTCGGGACGGGCGGGGATTGAAACGGGGTAGCAGTCGTCGACCAGGTTGAGCTGCTCAAGTTGCGCCCGGCCTTCGGGACGGGCGGGGATTGAAACGAGGGTTTTCGTGGAATTTGGGCTGCTGGACAGACGTTGCGCCCGGCCTTCGGGACGGGCGGGGATTGAAACAAACGATGCACTTGAACCGCTTTGTGCGAAGCGTGGTTGCGCCCGGCCTTCGGGACGGGCGGGGATTGAAACACGGCGGCAAGCCGCGACCTGACCGCCTGGTGCTGGTTGCGCCCGGCCTTCGGGACGGGCGGGGATTGAAACTTCTGAAATTGCCAGAGCCTGAGCAGGTCCGTCATCAGTTGCGCCCGGCCTTCGGGACGGGCGGGGATTGAAACAGGAATAATCCTGCCGCTCGCTGGAATATCGGAGTGCGTTGCGCCCGGCCTTCGGGACGGGCGGGGATTGAAACATCGAGGACATCCACGATGTAGCGCCCGGCCTCGGAGATGTTGCGCCCGGCCTTCGGGACGGGCGGGGATTGAAACATGGGGATCGTGGTGCAGGAGGTGTTGGCGTTCCTGGTTGCGCCCGGCCTTCGGGACGGGCGGGGATTGAAACTCGTCATAGCGCATCGATCGCCCGCGCATGGCCGGTTGCGCCCGGCCTTCGGGACGGGCGGGGATTGAAACAGTTCGGAAGTCGCGCCGGCGGGCAACACATTCCGCGTTGCGCCCGGCCTTCGGGACGGGCGGGGATTGAAACAGCCAGGGCGCGCGCCTGCAGACGGTCTTCACCGCGTTGCGCCCGGCCTTCGGGACGGGCGGGGATTGAAACTCGATCAACTGACTGGCCACGGCCATATTCATGGAGCGTGTTGCGCCCGGCCTTCGGGACGGGCGGGGATTGAAACAAGGAGATCCTGGCCGGCCTTGATCCGCGCGATGTGGGTTGCGCCCGGCCTTCGGGACGGGCGGGGATTGAAACGCGGGAACGCGTCGGCACTCAAGCTGGAACGGACGTTGCGCCCGGCCTTCGGGACGGGCGGGGATTGAAACTATCAGAACAGCGAGTCGGGCAAGGCGTGGTGCGGCGTTGCGCCCGGCCTTCGGGACGGGCGGGGATTGAAACGTGTTTTGACCAGCCTGCCCGGATTCGATGTCGGCGGGTTGCGCCCGGCCTTCGGGACGGGCGGGGATTGAAACT
>VXNJ01000001.1:720182-800034 GCA_009840625.1 Chloroflexota bacterium
GGATTCGATGTCGGCGGGTTGCGCCCGGCCTTCGGGACGGGCGGGGATTGAAACTTGGGCGGTGAGTCCACTCCATTCCGCCCAGAAGTTGCGCCCGGCCTTCGGGACGGGCGGGGATTGAAACGTGTTTTGACCAGCCTGCCCGGATTCGATGTCGGCGGGTTGCGCCCGGCCTTCGGGACGGGCGGGGATTGAAACTCCGAGAACGAGCGCTCCGAGATCGACCAGGAGTCGTTGCGCCCGGCCTTCGGGACGGGCGGGGATTGAAACAAGAGTGCCGAATACATCACCTGGGATGCGCAGCAGTGTTGCGCCCGGCCTTCGGGACGGGCGGGGATTGAAACTTGGGCGGTGAGTCCACTCCATTCCGCCCAGAAGTTGCGCCCGGCCTTCGGGACGGGCGGGGATTGAAACGTGTTTTGACCAGCCTGCCCGGATTCGATGTCGGCGGGTTGCGCCCGGCCTTCGGGACGGGCGGGGATTGAAACCAACGCGCCGGTGACCCAGACGTCCTGCGAGAGAGTGTTGCGCCCGGCCTTCGGGACGGGCGGGGATTGAAACTTTTACAGCCGCGGGCGTCTAGTCGGAATACTACGAGTTGCGCCCGGCCTTCGGGACGGGCGGGGATTGAAACTGGAAGAGTTCCCGCATCCGCGCCACAATGCCTCGTTGCGCCCGGCCTTCGGGACGGGCGGGGATTGAAACGTTTCCCGGGAACCGCGCTGGTCGGCGGACGGCGCCAGGTTGCGCCCGGCCTTCGGGACGGGCGGGGATTGAAACTACGAGTCAGTGGAGCCCGATATCGGGTCCGACTTGTTGCGCTCGGCCTTCGGGCCGGGCGGGGATTGAAACTTAAATTTCCTTTTGGTAGTCGCATCCCTGGTTCGAGGTTGCGCCCGGCCCGAAGGCCGGGCGGGGAATGAAACACTAGACTGATCTGGATCTTCAGCCTCGGCCTATTCGGCGCGAGCGAGGGGGTATACGGGCTCAGGGAAGTCCCGGGCATGAGGCCAATGGAGGGTGCCAATTGATCAACTACAAGCAGTACCGGGACCATGACCGGGCCCATTTCGCGAAAGTGCTGATATTCAGCATTTTGACGCTCGGGGTTTACGCCTGGTGGCTACGCTACCGCCAAACCGAGGACATGCTGGACCTCCAGGCCAAAATGGTCGCGCTACTGTCCGAAGCAATGAGTCGAAGCATGGCCCGCCAATGAAAATGAGCAAACGCGACATCGGAATCCTCGCCGCTTTGGTCGGGTTTTTGGCGTTGTTTTGGGCGGCCGTTTGGATCGGAGCCTGGGCTCCAGACTCCGAACTGATTGAGCTCGGCGGATCGCGGGTGGCCGGCGCGCTGCTGTTGACGGTCTTAATGGTGGTTTTGACCGCGATCTATCTGATCCCGACCGCTTTGGCCTTTTACCGAGAGCACCCGAATGCCGTCGCGATCGCCGTGGTGAACGTCATTTTGGGCCTGGCGTTCGGCGTCGGTTGGCTAGCGGCTTTGGTTTGGACGCTAGTCAGCCGCAACGTGCGCAAGGAGCGAATCACCGAGGAAAAACGGGCCGCTAGCGCGGCGCTGGCCAGGCCACAGGGCCGACAGCCGATCACCTTTCAGGAATGAGCGATGAGCGAAGAATTGCTTCCATTATTGAGCGCTGTACACCAAGAGCTGCGAGTATCCAACGCGTTCCGATTGCTAGGAATGATTGATGACCCGGGCCCAGCGAGGCAGGAGCTGCGTTTAGAGATCGGGCGCAAGTCCGGGTCGAGCAGGGCAGAATCGATCATCGCCCGAATGAAGAGGTCGGCGAGCGACATGATCGTAGACAGTTGGCGGGAGTACTGAGGCTGTTCCGAGTGGCGGCGCGCCGATCACCGGATCCTAGGGTGCACCGTGGCGCAGGTGTCGACTGGAGGTCCTGGTCCGCGATCAGGGCCTGCGCCAGATCCGCGACCCAGACAACACCATCCGCCCAACCCGAATCGACCACATCACCACCCCCCATCGCCTGCGCGGCAACAACGAAATCTTGGTAACGATGGGCCAATTGCCAGAATTTGAGTAAACGGTGAAACGTGGCCATCGAATAGCGCTGAAGCCAACGCAGCAGCAGGAAGCGGCATTCCGCCAACACGCAGGCTACGCGAGATTTGCTTACAACTGGGCAGTAAACGAGTTCAAAACCGGCCTGGAGTCAGGCGAGTGGTTGAGTGAAAAGACTCTGCGGCCGCGCTGGAATAAAGTCAAACGCCGAATTGCACCTTGGTCCCACCCCCTTTCGCAGAATGCAGCCAAGTACGCGATCATCAACTTTGGCCGAGCTGCCGATGGTTGGGGAACTTCGCGCATCGCAGTGAAATCCGGTAAATGTCGCGGCCGGCGAGTCGGGTTCCCTCGATTCAAGCGTCGGAAGCACGAGCAGGGTTTTAGAGCGGACAACGGACCCGGCACAGTCCGGGTGGATGGCAAGACCGTGCGGCTACCGAAAATCGGCATGGTGCCCATGGTTGAAGAGCTACGCTTCACCGGCTCCATACGCGAGGTCACCATCAACCGGACCGCCGGCGTGTGGTTTGCCTGCTTTAGCGTCGAGGACGGTCAGCCGATTCCGCCCGTGAAACCCGGCCAAGTTGTCGGTGTGGACGTGGGAGTAGGCGTGCTGGCAGTCTGCTCAAATGGTCTGCGGGTGCGAAACCCGAAATCGTTGAACGCCAGGGTCGAACGCTTGCGCCGGATAGACAAAGCGCTGGCCCGCTCAAGGAACGTCCATGGAAAAACTAATCGCAGCAAGCGGCGCGACCGCATGCTCGCAAGGCGCCGGAGGATCCACGCCAAAATTGTCAGGGTCAGAAACGACAATCACCACAAGGCCACAACCGCGATAGCCAAGCGCGCCAGCCTTGTGGTGGTCGAGACACTAAACGTGTCTGGAATGACCCGCAACAGGCGATTGGCGCGGGCCGTTGCAGATGCCGGACTTTCCGGATTCTTGGCCATGTTGGAGTACAAGTGCGTCTGGTACGGCTCGGAGTTCGTTAAAGCGGACCGTTGGTTCCCCTCGTCACAGCTGTGCGCTCGCTGCGGCTGGCGCAATGCGGAATTGACTCTGTCAGACCGGAGATGGCGGTGTGGAGGCTGCGGGGTGCTTAACGAACGAGACGAAAACGCCGCATTAAATTTAAAGAATTGGCCGAGTTCGAGCTTCTCGGTGTCAGGACGTGGAGACCGCGCAAGTCCGACTAAGTCGGCAGTGGCCTGTGAAGCGTCAACGGGCCCAGTCGCTGCCCCTGGCCTAAATTAGGCGAGGAAATGCAGCAATGGATCGGGCCTTGATAGCGGAGTTTGGTTCCACTTAATGGAGCCTTCTAGTTGGATCGGGCTATTTGGATCGCTCGTTGTAACCCTGCTTGCCGCCTACGGATCCGCGGTCGAAGCCGCCACGCTGGCGATGCGGCCCTCACGTCTGCGTGAACTGGCTGACGACGGCAACGAAGCGGCGGCATCGATCCTCCGCCTGCTGGAGAACCAGAACCGCCGGGCCACCCTAACCGTCTCGCTGAGCCTGGCCTCAGCGATCCTAGCTGCGGTGCTGGTTACCGCGGTCCTGGCGCCGGAACTTGAACGCGCCGGGTTGCCATTCCCATTTGCCGCGATCGTTCTGACCCTGTTGGTGGTTTTTGTCCACGTTGTTTTTGTCGCCCGGCTGGCCAGGCGCATCGGGCGTCGCCTTAACGAGGACCGGACGCTGGCCCAGGCCCGGCCTTGGCGCTTGTTGCTGATGGCGGTGGCGCCGCTCGCGCTATTGGCGGATTTCGTTACTGACCGTGGATTAGCGGCTTTTGGGCGCGGCCGCGAGGCCGAGGAGATCGGCGAACTCGGCGAGCTGCGCGAAATCATCGAAGCGTCCGAGCTCGAGGAAGCAATATCCGAAGAGGACGTCGACATGATTCAGGGAGTGCTGGAGATTTCGCGCGAGCAAATAAGGCACATCATGACGCCCCGTCCGGACATGGTCATGGTTGCCGCCGAAACGCCGGCCGCTAATGCTCTCAAGATCGCCCTCGAGCACGGTCATTCGCGCCTGCCGGTGTACGCCGGCGACCACGACTCGATAGTGGGCATGGTCTCGGTTCGACAGATCGCGGCTTCGCTAATTGATCCGACCGCCGGCCAGCAACCGGTGGGCGAGCTTGCCCAACCGGCGTTCTTCGTTCCCGAAACCAAGATGGTTGACGATCTGCTGGGCGAGCTGCAGGCCGGACGCACCCACATGGCGATCGCGATCGACGAGTACGGCGATACCGCCGGGCTGGTGACGATGGAGGACATCATCGAACGGATCGTCGGCGACATCCGCGACGAAACCGACCAGGAACCGATCGAAATCATTCCCGACGGAGATGGCGCCTACCTGGTTGACGGTCGGGTCCGATTGGGCGAACTGGCCGAGCAGACCGGGATCGAGCTCGAGGCGGCCGACGCCGACACTTTGGCCGGGTTGGTCTTCCTGCGCCTGGGGCATGTCCCCGACGACGGCGAGATACTCGACATCGACGGAATCGCGATCGAGGTCGCCCTGGTGGAGAACAACCGCATCCGACGGCTGCGCCTCACTCCCGACACCGATCAACCCAAGCCGGGCACGCCCAATCCGGACGGTCGGCAAGCCGCCTAGCGGACTGCCCTCCAGTCCGGGTTCGGTGCGCCGGATCGGCAGGATCAAATGCGCCGGGTAGATCTGCAGCGGCTGGACGCGACGCTGGTACTGGGCCTGCGCGATCTTGGCGAGGCCGATCGGCTGGTTTTTCTTTACGCCCGCGATCGGGGCAGGTTCTCGGCCGTCGCTCGTTCCGGTCGCCGACCGGTATCCCGCCTGGCAGGGCACCTGCAACTTTTCGCCAAGGTCGCGGTCGAGCTGGTGCCGACCCGGTCGCTGGACATCATCACGTCGGCCCGTAGCCTTGCCGATCGGCCCCGGCTCGCCGCCGGCCGGCGCTTTGCGGCAGCATCGCGGGTGATCGAATTCCTGCGCCGCGCTACCGCCGAAGAAGATCCCGATCCGGGGTTGTTCGACCTGGCCGACGCGACCCTGGAACTGATCGACCGACGTGAGCGCGTTTACCGCCAACTCTGGCAGTTCGAGCTCGCCGCCCTGGACCGCCTCGGTCTGGCGCCGGTGTTGTTCGATTGCGCACTTTGCAACCGGGCCCTGAACGCCCGTGACCTCTGGTTCGACCCGCAAGCCGGCGGTGCAATCTGCGAGCACTGTCCGCGCAGTCCCCTGGCGGCCCGGATTTCGGAGCGCACCCTGAAAGCGCTGCGTTTTCTGCAGGAGGCCCGGCTTGGCGAAGCAGACAAGCTGGGCATCGACCCGGCGATCCGCGAGCAAATCACGCTGCTGCTGGATCGGATCCTGCAAGTGGCGGTCGGGAGCATCCGGCCCGGACCGGGCGCCGATAATTCCTTGGGGCGCCCTGCGACCGGACCAGACAGCCAGCAATAGCGAGCCAATGCCGAAGAGTATGGACGCCCTCGTGGCGTTGGCCAAGCGCCGCGGGTTCGTGTACCCCTCCTCCGAAATCTACGGAGGGTTTGAGAGTACCTGGGACTACGGACCGCTCGGCGCCGAACTGGTCCGGAACGTCAAAGAGGCCTGGTGGCGCGAGATTGTGACCGCCCGTTCGGAGGTCGTGGGCCTGAACGCGGCGGTGCTGATGTCGCCCTCGGTCTGGCAGGCGTCGGGCCACCTGGAGAATTTCTCCGACCCACTTGTCGAGTGCCTCAACTGCAATTCGCGCCTCCGCGAGGACCACTTGGCCGACGGGGTCTGCCCCAATTGCGGAGGCCCGGTGTCCGAAGCCCGCAACTTCAACACCATGTTCAAGACATTCGTCGGGCCGCTGGAGGACGATGCCGCGGTGGCCTATCTGCGCCCCGAAACGGCGCAGGCGATTTTTGTCAATTTCCGCAACGTCACTTCGACTTCACGCCTGCGGCTGCCGTTCGGGATCGCCCAAATCGGTAAGGCGTTCCGAAACGAAATAACCACCGGAAACTTCATTTTTCGAACTCGCGAATTCGAGCAGATGGAGCTCGAGTACTTCTGCCATCCCGGCGAGGACGAAAAGTGGTTTGATTACTGGGTGGACCGCCGTCGTCGCTGGTACCACGATCTGGGCATTGCCGACGCGGATCTGCGCGTGCGACGCCACGGCGATGACGAGCTTTCACACTATTCGCACGGGACCTCGGACCTGGAATTCCGATTCCCCTTCGGCTGGGACGAACTCGAGGGCATCGCCCGCCGCTCGGACTTCGATCTCACCGCCCACCAGACCGCCTCGCGCACCAAGCTGACGGTGTTCGACGAAGCCCGCGGGGAGCACGTCACGCCCTGGGTCGTCGAGCCCTCGGCGGGAGTCGACCGCTGCGTGCTGGCGTTTCTCTCGACCGCCTATCGGGAGGACGAAGTGCCCAACACCAAGGGTGGTACCGATTCCCGCACGCTGCTGGCCCTCGATCCGCGGCTGGCCCCCTACAAGGCCGCCGTCCTGCCGCTGATAAAGCGCGAACCACTGCAGGAACTGGCAGCGCGCATTCACGATCAACTCCGGTACCAGTGGGCGGTCTACTACGACGAGTCAGGGGCGATCGGCCGGCGCTATCGACGTCAGGACGAGATTGGAACCCCCTATTGCATCACGGTCGACTTCGAGTCCCTGGAAGACGACTGCGTCACCTTGCGCGACCGCGATACGTTGGCCCAGGACCGGATTCCGGTCACAGAGGTCTACGCTTACCTGGGCGACCGCCTGGCCTGGCGACCGCCATCCTGAACGGGGGCCGATACGGTCTCGGTTCTTTGCGTACTATGAGTCAGCCCGGCGCAACCGGACCCGGCGGTCCGGCGCAGCTGCGGCCTGAACCCGGCACGAATTGACATTGGTGGAGTAGCGAATGAGCGAGGATTCGGGCGGATTTCATTCGCAGGCGGTTGTGACCGACGGCGGCGACGCCGCCGAAATCGGGATCGGGATGCTCGGTTACGCATTCATGGGCAAGGCCCATTCCAACGGCTACAAGAAGATCCCGTACATGATGTATCCGCCGCCGGCGATTCCGGTGCTGCAGCGCATCGCGGGCCGCAGCGGCGACGCCGTAGCCGAGGCCGCCCGGCGCTACGGGTTCGCCGAGCACTCGACCGACTGGCGTGAGGTTATCGCCGATCCCAAAGTCGACGTGATCGACAATTCCGGCCCCAACGACCTCCATTACGACGCCAACATGGCCGCAGTCGAAGCCGGCAAACACGTAGTCTCGGAAAAGCCGCTCGGACGCAACGCGGCCGAATCGCGGGCGATGTGGCAGGCCGCCGAGGCAGCCGGCATAAAGCACATGACCGCGTTCAATTACCGGTTCGTTCCAGCGGTTGTCCTGGCCCGCAAGTTGATCGAGGACGACGTCGTCGGCGAGGTCCGCCATTTCCGGGGTTTCTATCTCCAGGAGTGGCTGGTGGATCCGAGCGCGCCCCGCGTCTGGCGCCTGGACAAGGCGCAGGCCGGATCTGGATCGCTGGGCGACCTGGGCGCTCACTCAATCGACCTGGCCCGCTTCCTGGTGGGCGAACCGACCTCAGTCAACGGCAAGCTCAAGACCTTCGTGGAAGAGCGACCGGACCCGGACAACCCCGGGCAAACCGCACCGGTCACGGTCGACGACGCCTACCTTGCGCTGGTCGAATTCGAGGGAGGGGCGATCGGGACGCTGGAGGCCACCCGTTTTGCCCACGGCAACAAGAACGGCAACATGTTCGAGATCAACGGATCCAAAGGCTCGATCGCATTCGACATTCAGCGAATGAACGAATTGCAAGTCTTTTCCGGATCTTCCGAGCCCGGCAATGCCAACGGATTCACGAACGTGATGGTCTCGGAGCAATACCACCCCTACTGGACCAACTGGTGGCCGCAGGGACACATGATCGGCTGGGAGCACACCTTCGTGCACGAACTCTGCCATTTCCTCGATTGCGTGGCCAACGACAAACCGGTCGCCCCGTGGGGCGCGACGTTCGAAGACGGCTACCGCGCCGACGTCGTCTGCGAGGCGATCGCCCGCTCGTCGGAAATGGACGGGGCCCGGGTCCGGATCGAATACTGAATCCAGGCAAGCGCCGCCGACATGCGGCGGTGCGCGCACTAAAAGGAGCAACTCCAAGGTGAAGATTGGTGTTTTTGCGGTCCTCTTCTCGGACCAACCCCTGCCCGAAGTGGCCGGCTACCTGCGCGACGTCGGCTGCGGGGCGATCGAACTGGGCTGCGGCGGCTACCCCGGCAACGCCCATTGCAATTCGGCCGAACTCCTGGCCAGCGAGGAAAAATTCGCCGAGTTTTCGCAGGTGCTGAGCGACTCCGGCCTCGAGCTGTCGGCGCTTTCGATGCACGGCAATCCGATCCATCCGGATCCGGAATTTGCCCAAGAGCACCTCAGCGACCAGCGCAACGCGATTCTGCTGGCCGAAAAACTCGGGCTCGACACCGTCATAACGTTCTCGGGGTGTCCCGGCGACGCACCGGGCGCCAAATATCCCAACTGGGTCACGTGCGCCTGGCCGCCCGACTACCCGGAGATCCTGCGCTACCAGTGGGAAGAGGTGCTGATCCCCTTCTGGAGAGAAGAGGCCGCGTTCGCGGCCGATCACGGAGTGACCAAGATCGCACTGGAAATGCACCCGGGATTCAGTGTCTACAACATCGACACCCTGCTGCAGCTGCGCGAGGCCGTCGGCGACGTGATCGGGGCCAACTTCGACCCCTCGCATCTGTGGTGGCAGGGCATGGACATTCCCACCGCGATCCGCGCGGTCGGACGGGCCGGAGCGATGCACCACTTCCATGCCAAGGACGTGAAGGTCGATCCCCAGAACGCCGACCGGACCGGCGTCCTGGACACCAAGTCGTACACCCGTGAGATCGATCGATCCTGGATATTCCGCTCCATCGGCTACGGACACGGGGTCGAAGATTGGAAGGCGATCGTCTCCGAACTGCGTTTGATCGGCTACGACGGCGCGCTTTCGATCGAGCATGAGGACAGCCTCATGTCCCCCAAGGAAGGTCTGGAAAAGGGCATCGACGTTCTGCGCCAGGCGACCGTCTTCGAACCGGCCGGGGAGGCCTATTGGGCCTAACCGGCGGCGCCCGCCAGGACGCCATCATCCGCAACCGCAATATCTAGTCAGGAACCAAACGACAATGGCAAACTTCCGTCTCTCCGTGCACCAGATCACCTGGGGACAGAACCTGGATCTGGCCCTAAAGGAAATCTCCGAATTCGGCTACCGCGGAACGGAGACTTTCGCGGGCGTAGTCGACGAGTTCGCCGGACGCGAGGATGACCTGCGGGCCAAGTTTTCCGACGCCGGGGTCCGACTGACCGCGCTCTACGGCGGCGGCCGTTTCTGGGCCGCCGGCGAAGAGGAAGAAACGATCGCCTGGAACATGCGGATCGCCGAATTCCTGCAGTCGATGGGCGCCGACCGACTTGTGCTCGGTCCGGCCGCACCCCATCTCGAAGGCGGCACCAGCGACCAGCAGTTCCAAACCATGGCGGCGGTGGCCAACGAGATCGGCAAGCGCTGCCGGGAAATGGGCGTGACCGCCGGGATCCATCCGCACTGGAACACGCCGGTTCAGGACGAGTCCGAGATTCACCGGATCTTTGACCTGGTCGACACCGACAAGGTGAAGATGGTGCTTGATCCGGCCCACATCGCCAAAGCCGGATCCGACCCGGTCGCGATCTGCGAACGGTACGCGCCGATCATCTGCTACGTCCACATCAAGGACTATTCCCCGGAACTAGACACCCCGGAGGCCAATATCCGCGAGGAGGGTCTGGCTCCAACGCTGGCATTCTTCTCCGAACTCGGGGACGGAATAGTCGACACCCCCGGGTTCGTGCAGGTGCTGCGCGACTCCGATTACGACGGCTGGCTCACCATCGAACTCGACCGCTCGCAGACGACCGCGCGCCAGAGCCTGGCCAACAACACCCGCTATCTGCGCAAGGTACTCGGATTCGACATCGGCGGAGACAACCCGTAGGAACCAGATCGCTTACGGCTCTGAGAGCGTCGGGGGAGGCCAAATGATCAACGTGGGCATCGTCGGCTGCGGTCGAATCATCGAAGAGGGGCACGCGCCGGCGTTCGCAAAACTGAGCGACCGCTTTCGCGTCGTCGCCGTCGCCGACCCATCCGCGGTCCGGCGCGATCTGATCGCCGACCGCTTCGGGGTTCCGGCCGAGCATCGCTTCAACGACTGGCAGGACCTGCTGGCGCTCGAGGCGGTCGAGTTGGTCGACATGGCCCTGCCGCACTTCCTGCACCTGTCCTCGCTGCAGGCTGCGGCTGCCGCCGGCAAGGCGATCCTGATGGAGAAGCCGATGGCGACCAGCATGGACGAGGCCGACTCGATCATGGCGGCGCTCGCTGATTCGGGCCGCCCGGCCTGCCTGATACACAACTACCTCTGGCGCCCGGAGATTCGGCTTGGCCTGGAGCTGATAAGGTCGGGGGCGATCGGAAGCCCGCACCTGTTCCGGAGCGAGGGGTTCTCGCCGGGTCACTACCCCGGCGCGGCCGGATACGATCCTGACTGGCGAATAAAGTCCGCGCGCGGCGGGGGCGGAGCGATCATCGACAACGCCTATCACTACTGCTACATGTCCGAAGCCCTGCTGGGCTCACCGGTCGAATCGGTCTACGCCGGATTCGGCACGTTCGTGCACGATATCGACGTCGAGGATTTGGGCCTGATCCAACTGAGCCACGCCAACGGATCGTTTTCGCTGATAGTCCAGGGCTGGACTGGATCCGGGCAGGCCGCATCGGAGGTGCATGGCGCCGAGGGCGTGCTCAGCTTCCCGCGGTTCGGACAGGGGCGGCTGACACTCCAACGCGGAGGAGAGTCCGAAACGGTCGACATTGAGGGTGAGTTGAATTTCGGATTCGAGGGGATCTTCGCCGACTACGCCGCGGCCCTCGAAGACGGCGGACCGCCACCGGTTGAGTTCTCCGCCGGGTATCGCAACCTGCAAATCGTCATGGCGGCCTACGAGTCCGGACGCACCCGCGAGGTGGTGCGACTCTAGCCGGCCTATTCGGCCAGGGCCTGATGAATCGCGGTCGCGGTGGCCGAGCCAATCCCGGGAACCTCGGCGATTTGGGCGGCCGAGGCGGCCCGCAGCCGGGCCAGCGATCCGAAGTGGCGCATCAATTGCCGACGCCGCGCCGGCCCGACGCCCGGCACCCGGTCCAACTCGGAGCGGCGACTGCTGCGGCTGCGCAGGCTGACGTGATAGCCGACCGCGAATCGGTGCGCCTCGTCACGAATCCGCTGCAGCAAGTAAAACCCTTCCGAAGTCGGCGGGAGCCGTATCGGGCGCGGGGAGTTGGTGCTGTAGAGCTCTTCCTCGCGTTTGGCCAGCGCCGCCAGCGGGACTGATATCGCCCGCTCGCCTTCGAGCCCCTTGAGCGCCGCCCGCAGTTGACCGCGGCCGCCGTCGACGATGACCAGGTCGGGAGACTTTGCAAATCCACCCGGTCCGTTCGATTGCTTTTCCAGTCGCGCGAATCGCCGTGCGACGACCTCGCGCATGGAGGCGAAATCGTCGTTCCCCCAGTCACCCTTGATCCGAAACCGGCGGTATTGGCTCTTCTGCGGCATTCCATCCTCAAAGACAACCATCGCCCCGACCACGTGGGCTCCCTGCAGGTGGGAGATGTCAAAGCACTCGATCCTGCGCGGGAGGCGCCGCAGTCCCAGTGCTTCGCCGATCTGGTCCAGCGCGCGCCGCAACCGGCGCCGCGAGCCCATCAGCGAGCGATGTTCAATCGCGAGCGCTTCGCGGGCGTTGTTGGTCGCCATCTCGAGCAGCCGGCGGCGCGGCCCCCGCTGCGGGACCCGGACCACCACCTTGCGGCCCAGGCGCGCGCTTAACGATGCGGCCACCAACTCGGGCTCGGCGATGTCGGTCGCCAGCAGGACCACCGCCGGCAGGTCGACCGCACGGGCGTAGTACTCGCGAACGAACTCGCCCGCCAGTTCGGCCTCGGTCTCCTGGCCCTGCAGGGCAAACGGGAACTCGTTGTGGCCCACGATGCGACCGGTACGCACGTTCAGCACGTAGCCGGCGCCCTGCCGGCCCTCGCGGGCGACCCCGATCGCGTCGATGTCACCGGCGCGGTCGTCGACCGCCTGCTGGCCGGCCATCACCTTGGAAATCGCCGCCAGGCGGTCCCGCGCCAGGGCGGCCGTCTCATAGGCCTGCTTTTCGGCGGCCCGCTTCATCTCCCTTTCGAGGTCGGCAACGATCGGGGCGCTGCGACCCCGCAAGAAATCGATCGTGGAATCGATCACACGCCGGTATTCGTCTGCTTCGACCGCCCTGATGCAGGGGCCGTTGCACAGGTCGATGTGGTACTTGAGGCAGGGCCGATCCCATTCGCGGTCCATGTCCAGGGCGCACGTCCGGAATGGAAAAAGCTTGTTCAGGAGCTTCAGCGTACGGCGCAGCGATTTGGCGTTGGCGTAGGGGCCGAAGTAGCGGGTGCCGTCGTCGAGGACGCGGCGCGTGGTGTAAACGCGGGGGTACGTTTCGTCGACCGAGATCTTGATGTAGAGGAACGACTTGTCGTCGCGCAGGCGGATGTTGAAGCGCGGTTTGTAGCGCTTGATCATGTTGTTCTCAAGCAGCAGCGCTTCGGCCTCGCCGTTGGCCACGATCACCTCGACGGCGCGGATCCGCTCGACCAGGGCCCGGTTCTTGGCCGTGAATTCGGGGTGCGACCCGAAATACGATCGCACCCGGGCGCGCAACGAGGCCGCTTTGCCGACGTAGATTACCTCGCCCGCCTGGTCGCGGAATAGATAGACCCCGGGTTTGGCGGGCAATGCGGCGATCCGTGCGGGATCGATCGCGGCGTCAATTGCTACCGGTTTTGCCATGAGCCAAATTTAATTGGACGGGCCGCCGGGCGTCGGCCGCCAGCCTGCCACCGGATAATCGTTTTACTGCAAATCGGCCAGCCGCCATGCCGCCGCGCCCGGAGCCAGCAACGCCCTGAAATCAATCTCGAGACTCTTCGGTCTTGCCATGCGCCACCGCTCGGTCTGGGCATTCGCGGGGCTTGGATTGATCCTTACGATCGTTGCCGAAGGTTTGGCCCCGCGGGCAATCGCCCGGGCCATCGACGACGGCATCGCCGCCGGCGACACCGCCACCCTGGCCGGATTCGCGGTCTTGGCGGCCGGACTCTGGCTGATGCGGGGGCTGTTCGGGGCAGCTTTCGGCTTCTGCAATCACTACGGAGCCCAGCTGGTCGGGCGCGACCTGCGAAATCTGTACTTTGCGGCATTGAACCGGATGTCGTTCACCTATTTCGACCGCAACAACTCCGGCGACCTGATAACCCGCGGAATTTCCGACGTCCAATCGGCGAGCCACGGCGGAACGATGAGTTTCTTGCTGCTGACCGAAGCGGTCGGCAAATACGCGTTTTTCGCCACCCTGATGCTGACAACCAACTTCAAGCTCGCGCTGGCGACCATGGCAATGGTCCCGATCATGGTTTTCTGGACGCTCTATTTCGGCCGGATATTTCGGACCCAGTGGCGCGCGGTAATGCGGCAACGTTCGGTCCTGACCGACGTGCTCACCGAGGTCCTCAACGGCATCCGGGTTGTGAAGGCTTTTGCCCAGGAGGACCGCGAGACCCAACGCTTCGAGGACGAGGTCCATGAAATGGTGCGAGCTATCCTGCGCGCCATCCGCAGCTTTTCGATCTTCCTTCCGGCGCTGTTTTTCATGTCCTCGATCGGCACCGTGGTCCTGATCTGGTACGGGTTTTCGCTGGTCTCGGCCGGCGAGGCGCTCATCGGCGACGTGGTCTCATTCAACATCTACATGGGTGCGCTGATCCAGCCGACGCGCATGATGGGTGCTTTCGTGCAGCGGCTCATCAACGGGATCGTCGCAACCGACCGGGTATTCGAAATCATCGATTACAGTCCCCCGGAACCGGACGAGCTGCCGCCCCCGGAGCGCGTCCCCCACGGACTGGAGGTGGTTTTCGACGACGTCTGGTTCCGCTACAGCAGCGGCGCCGACTGGATCCTGCGTGGGGTTTCCTTCGTCGCGCCGGTCGGGTCAACCGTCGGGATCATCGGTCCGACCGGATCCGGCAAGACGTCCCTGCTAAACCTGCTGCTCCGACACTACCGGCCAGACCGCGGCCGTATCCTGATCGGCGGCCGTCCGCTTGACGAATTCGACGCCAAGGAGCTGCGCTGGCAGATTTCGGCAGTCCCCCAGGACCCATACCTTTTCACGAACACGGTGTCCAAAAACGTCAGTTTCGCCAGGCCCGACTCGGACATCCGGCGGATCGAGGCCGCCGCCGACAGCGCGCAGGTCGGGCGCTTTATCAACACCCTGCCCGATCGTTACGAGACGGTGGTCGGCGAACGCGGGGTCGGGTTGTCCGGCGGGCAGCGCCAGCGCGTGACCATTGCCCGGGCGCTGGTGATGGACGCCCCGATCCTGGTCATGGATGATTCGACCTCATCGGTCGATACCGAGACCGAGCGTCTCATCCAGCTGAGCATCGACCGGCAGCTCGCCGGTCGCACCGCTTTGCTGGTATCGCAGCGGGTCTCCTCGGTCAGCGCCGCCGACCAGATCCTGGTGCTCGAAAACGGCCAGATCACCGCCCGCGGCACCCACCGCGAGCTATTGGAAGACGGGGGGCTGTATGCCGAAATCTACCGCCTGCAATCTCCGCCGGCCGAGGTTTCCACGTGATCCACTACCGCCACGACATCGAGCGCGCCAGGGCGCCGTTCAACCTCGGCCTCTTCCGGCGCATGTTCGCCTACACGATGGCCCGCCCCCGGCGCGTTGCCTACGCCGGCGCCCTCGCGCTGGTGATAACCGTCGCCAGCATGATCCAGCCGATAGTCGTCGGCGTCGCGATCGACCAGGGCATCGCCGCTGGCGACGTCACCCTGCTGGCCGCGATGTCGATCACCTACCTCGTGCTCTCGCTGACCGCGTCCGGCGCCGCCGGAACGATGGTGTGGGTAACCGGCAACATCGGTCAGGGCATGATGTTCGACATCCGGATGGAGCTGTTCCGCAAGATCCAGCGGCTCAATTTGGGGTTTTTCGACCGCACCAATTCCGGGTCGATTCTGTCGCGGTTTCTGGGCGACGTATATACCCTCAACGAGGTGATGACCGAGGGCCTGGTCTGGACAGTAGTCGACCTGGTCATGATCGTTGGAATCTTCATCATCATGCTCACGCTTTCCTGGCAGCTGGCGCTGATCTCGTTCGCGGTCATGCCCCTCCTGGCCCTGTTCGCCGGAATATTCCGGGTTCACGCGGCGCGGGCCTACCGCTGGGTGCGGGCGCTGCTCTCGGAAACCAACGCCAACCTGTCCGAGAGCATCCTCGGCATCCGCACCACCCAGACTTTCACCCGCGAGCGCGAGAACGAACGACTGTTCAACGAGGTGACCCAGCGGACGCTTAACGCCCACCGCCGCGCCCGGCTCATCGGCGTTTCGATCATCCCGGTCACCGACCTGCTGGCGGCGGTCGCGATCGCCGCGGTACTGCTTTACGGAGGATCGCTGGTGCTGGGCGACGCCGGATTGCAGCTGGGCGTGGTTGTCACCTTCCTCCTCTACGTGCAGCGCCTCTTCGGGCCCATCCAGGAAATCGGCGTCCGCTACGACCTATTGCAGTCGGCCATGGCCTCGGCAGAGCGCATTTTCGGAATCATCGAGACCCCGGAGCAGGTCCAGGACGACCCGGCGGCCGGATCCATGCCTCCCATCGAGGGCCGAATCGAATTCGACCACGTCGAATTCGAATACCTGCCCGATCAACCGGTGTTGCGCGACGTGTCGTTCGCGATCGAACCGGGCCAGACCTACGCCCTGGTCGGAGCGACCGGGGCCGGCAAAACCACCATCATCAACCTGCTCTACAGGTTCTACGACATCAATGCCGGATCGGTGTTGGTCGACGGCCATGACGTCCGCTCAGTGACCCAAAAATCGCTGCGCTCCCAGATGGGACTGGTCTTGCAGGACCCGTTCCTGTTCCAGGGCAGCATCCACCAGAACATCGCCTACGGGCGGCCGGATGCCAGCCGCGCCGAAGTCGAGGCGGTGGCCCAGGCGGTCAACCTGCACGAATCGATAGTCGGCATGGACTACGGCTACGACACGTTCGTAAGCGAACGCGGTCTGCAGCTATCGGTCGGGCAGCGCCAATTGCTCTCGTTCGCCCGGGCGCTGCTCATCGACCCCAAGATCCTGGTCCTGGACGAGGCCACCTCCTCGGTCGACACCAGAACCGAGGCGTTGGTTCAATCCGCGCTCGCCAAGCTGCTGGAGGGCCGGACCTCGATCGTGATCGCGCATCGCCTCTCAACGATCCAGAAGGCAGATCAGATCCTGGTCATCGACGCCGGCCGGATCATCGAGCGCGGCACCCATGACGAATTGCTGGCCCTGGGCGGCCACTACCGCCAGATGTACGAGATCGGGTTCGACATTTCAGACGCCGACATGACCGAAGCGCTGGCCCGCACCAGCTGAATTCGCGGCGGGCCCTAGGTCCGCAGGTCCGCCCAGAGAACCGGATCGCCCAACGGTTTGTCAGACATCTTGGCCGCCGGCTCCACGGTGAGCACCAGATCGTGATAGCTGGTAATCGGCGCAGCCGTATGCAGGGCGACAACCGCTCGCCCGGACGTCGAAGCCGGACAGGATCCGCCGAATGCACGCCCCTCGCCCCGTCCGTCGCCCAGCCAAACCCTGAAGGAATGGCCGTGTGCGGCAACCCCGTCCAGCCCGGAGACGAACAGCATCCCTTGGCGCGGATTGGCGGTAAACACCAGACAGCCGGTTGCGGTTGCGGCCGGACCCTGGCCGTGCAGGAGGATTCCCACGCCTTCGGAACTGGCCAGGGCAGAGCATTCCTGCTCCAGCGCTTCCCAGCTTCCGACCACCGAACTCACCTGGTTTTCCAGGGTGTCTATCTCGGAATTGAAGACGTTCGACGTCGTGAAGACCGCCAGCAGCACCGACGCGGTCACCGCCGACGTGGTGGCCAGCGCCGGAAACCAGCGCAAATTGGCCAGACGGTTCCACCAGGCTTCAGCCTGGCAGCCACAGGTCGCCAGCACCCGGCGGCGAACCGCCGGATTGGGATCGGAAGGGGCGAGCGTGAAGCTGAGCAGGCTGGCGGTCTCTTCCAGTTCGCTGAGTTGCCGCGCGATTTCGGGCCGGGCGTCGAGGACCTGCTCCAGGTGCCGTTCGTCCTCCGGCTCGATGCAGCCGAGCGCGCGGGCGGCCAACAACTCCTCGATCCGTTGCATTTCACGGTCGCCGGCGTTCATCGCTGCACCGGACCTAGTAGCGGGCCACGTCTGAGAGCATTTCGCGCAGGCGCAGCATCCCGGCGCGCGTGCGCGATTTGACGGTGCCGAGCGGGATGCCGGCGGTGGCGGCGATTTCCGACTGGGTCAGTCCGTGGAAGTAGGCGAGTTCGATCACCTGGGCCTGCTCGGCGGGCAATTGTTCGCAAGCCTCGCGCACACGATCGCGCATCTGGGCGCCTATGACCGCCTTCTCGGGGTCGATTGCGTTCTGGTCGATTTCGGCTTCACGCTGCAGCCATTCGCCGGGAATGGTGCGCGGCCGGCTGCGCATCCGGCGCAGTTCGTCAAAGGTCAGGTTGCGACCGATGCGGAGCACCCAGGAGTCGAGTCGGCCGCGATCGGGATCGTAGGTGGAGATCCGCCGCCAAACCCGCACGAAGGTGTCCTGGACAATCTCGTCGGCGACCTCCGGGCCGACCCGCTGACGCGCCATTGCGTGCAGGAGGCCGGCCAGGCGGTCGTAGAGTTCGGCCAGGGCGGCGCCGTCGCGGTCCAGGATTCGCGCCGCCAGTTCGGCGTCGGCGCGCTTGCGGCAACTGGCCTCGTCACGGCAATCATTCTTGGCCGCGGACTGGTCAGTCCGGTGCGGGGAGGCGATTTTCGCCAGGTTGATCATGCGCCGATTCCGCCCTGCAGCCGACCCTTCCATGGTCGCCGAGACTAATCCCTACGTAAGGCTATACGCAATCCCGGCCGGGTCGGATCGAGCGGCCGCGCCACCCCCAAATCAAGACAGGACCCCCCACTGCCGCCGGTGTGCGCCCCTACAGTCCCCGGAATACCAGGTGGGTGCCCGCGGCCGACGGCGACGACTGCGAAAAGCCGTCCCCGCCACCAGCTAAGCTCCCTTCATAGAGCTGTTGGAACCAGCCAAGGGCTACAGATTGCCTTGCGGCGTCGGGAGTCCTGTCGCGCAAATTATGGCCAACCCGGTTCCCAGTCAGGGGCCACCGGCTCAGTCCTTGAGGCGCAGCCCCAGTTCCGCAAGTTGCCCGGCGGCTATCGCGCCGGGCGCCGACTGGGCCAGATCGACTCCGTCCTGAGTCTTGGGGAAAGCGACCACGTCACGGATCGAATCGTTGTCGGAAAGCAGCATCACCAGCCGATCGATTCCGGTAGCGATGCCGCCGTGGGGCGGAGCCCCGAAATCAAATGCGCGCAGCATCGGCCCGAAATTGGCCTCGATCTGTTCGGACGAATAACCGAGCAATTCGAAGACTCTGCGCTGCAGGTCCGCGTCGTGGATACGGATCGATCCGCCGCCCATCTCCCAGCCGTTGCAGACCAAGTCGTACTGCAGCGAAGGCGCCGATGCCGGATCTGATTCAAGCGTGTGCTCGGTCCCGGCCGGCATGCCGCAGAAGGGGTTGTGCGAGAAGGTGAAACCGTCGGCCGTGGCTTCAAGCAGCGGAAACCCGGTTACCCAGCAGAACTCGAGACGGCCTTGGTCGAGCATGCCCAGATGTTTGCCCGCAGCCACCCGCAGCCCGTCCAGGGCGGCATTGGTGACCGAATCCTGGTCGGCGACAATGCCGGCCAAATCGCCCCGTCCGAGATCGAGCCGCTGGGCGATGCGGGCAAGCAGTTCGGCGGGGACGGTCTTGGCCAGCGGGCCCCAGTAACCGGCCTCGCGATCGGCCAACCAGACGACTCCGCGTGCGCCGCGGCCGCGAGCCAACTCGGTCCAATCGTCGAGCTGGCGGCGGGTGAGGGAGGCGCAACCAGGAATTGACAGCGCCCGGACCCGTCCGCCTTCGGCCAGCGCGGTTGCAAACGCGCGGAATCCCGAGTCGGCGGCCAGGTCGGAGATGTCGCGGATTTCGAGGTCGACGCGCAGATCGGGGGCGTCGGTGCCGTACCGGTCGAGGCAGTCGAAGTAGTCGAGCCGCGGGAATGGCTCGGCGAACGACTTTTCCGGCGCCAGGGCGGCGGCGATCTTGCAATAGAGCGATTCAACGAGGCCGATGACGTCTTCGCGGTCGACGAAAGCCATTTCAATGTCCAGCTGGGTAAATTCCACGCTCCGGTCGGCTCGCGGGTCCTCGTCGCGGAAGCACTTGGCGATCTGGAAGTACTTGTCCAATCCGGCAATCATCAACAGCTGTTTCATCTGCTGCGGCGACTGCGGCAAAGCGTAGAACTGTCCTGGGTGCAAGCGTGACGGAACCACGAAATCACGGGCGCCCTCGGGCGTCGACTTGATCAGCAGCGGAGTTTCGATCTCGAGGAAGCCGCGCTCGTCGAGGAAATCGCGCATCAGTTTGACAATCCGATGGCGCAGTTCGAGCACCGCCCGCTGGCCGGGGCGGCGCAGGTCCAGATAGCGGTGCCGCATGCGCAGCGCCGCCCCCGCCGACACCTGGTCGTCGATCGCAAAGGGAGGAGTTTCTGAAGCGTTGACCACTTCCAATTGCTGGGCCAGGACCTCGATCGCGCCGGTGTCCAGGCCCGGGTTGGCGGTGCCCGGCGGGCGCAGCCGGACCTCGCCGCGGACCAGGATCACCCACTCGGCGCGCAGGTCGCCGGCAAGGTCGTGGGCCTTCGGTCCGGTGCTGGGATCGAAAACGATCTGGGTGATCCCGTAGCGGTCGCGCAGGTCGACGAAGGCCAACCCGCCGTGGTCGCGGCGCCGGTGGACCCATCCGCCCAACGTAACTTGCTGGCCAACGTGCTCGGGGCGCAGTCGGCCGCAGTCGAATTCGCGCTTCAGCAAGCCGTCAGTCCGCCTTGCCGGGCGCTGCCGCCGAGGCGGTCGCCGGGCGCGGCCAATAGAATTCCACCCAGCCGTGCCTGCAGGCATAGTTCATCGGTAGAACGCGACCTTCCCAAGGTTGAGAGGCGGGTTCGATTCCCGCTGCCTGCTCCAAAGCCGGGGATCACCCGTCGCCCGCGCGCAACGCCGGAAGCACGAATTCACGCAGCGAATCCGCGCCCAGCACCACCATCGTGCCGGCCGCCTCGTCGACCCACAAACCGCGCACGTCGGAGAAAAAGTCGTCCGACCCGGTGTACAGGAATTGGCGGATGAACCCGCCTTCGCGGCCGGGGCGCTTGTCCAGTTCGACGATGCGCGCGAACGCCGCGTCGACGACGTACAGACTTTCAAGTCGTTGGTCGGTGTATATCAATGTCGGGTCGGTCAGGGGTTTGTCCAGGTCGGAAACATCGAACAGGACCTGCTGCCCGACCCGATAGCGCTGGATCTGATTGTCGCCGAGCAGCAGGTAGACGTCGCCGTCGATAGCCATGTCCACCGCACCGCCGATGTCGACTTCCTGCTCCAGGAACGGAACCGGCGCCAGCTCGTATCCCAGCGTGGTGGGCGTGTACTTGTAGATCTGGTTGGCGTCCGGTTGCAGACGGTACAGGTTGTTCTGGAAGTTGTCGGCGTCGGCCAGATTGCCCCAGGCGGGCGGATCGACCAGGATCAGGCTGGCGCGGTTGTCGTCGTCATCGACGCTCAGAATCACGCCGTCGCGCGAAATGACCTGCAGACCCAGCGGTCTGTCCACCAGCGCGCTGATGGGCAGCCCGGCAAGCGGCGTGCCGTCCAACTGGGTGGCCTGCGGCTGGCCCGCCTCGGAGATTTCGATCAGGCGATTCCCGGTGGCGTCGAGGACGTAGTAGGTCCCCTCGACCACCTCCAGCTGGTTACCGGTCGCGAACCCGACATCGGCGCCGAACTCGCCCAGGACGCGGCTGGTGGCCACCCGATAGACGTGGTTGCGGCGATCTTGCTCGGATTCGATCTGCGCCAGCAGCGCGTCCACGTCCGGCGCGGCGGCTCCCAGCTCCAACGCCAACCGGGCCTGGTTTTCGGCTTCCAGGGCCAGCACCAGCGCCTGGCCGTCATCACTCTGGGCGACCGCATCGCCCAGGATCTGCTGGGCCCGCCCGAACGCCTGGGCGGCCGCCGCAGTCTGCACCGGCGCGGCGGTCGTGGTGGTTAAGGGGACGAAAGGCCCCGGGTCGGGGGTTTCGGCCGCCGGCGGTCGCAGACCGATCAACGCCAGCACCAGCAGCAACAGCGCGACCGCGACGACCAGGATCGCGGCGCCCAGGCCGACCCGGCGCGGTTGCGGGCGCGAGGCCGATACCCCGTTACCGCCCAGGTCGCCGAAACGGCGGCGCGGGGACTCGGGTTGGGCCCCCTCGAGCGGTCGCGGCGGGGATCCCGGCTCGCTCGGGTGCGGGCTTTCCTCGACGTATGATCCGTCGATGGCGATCGGGTCCGGTTCGCCGAAAAGCACTCGCCGCGCTTTCGACCAGACCGTCCGGATGGCCCCGCTTCCGGCCAGCCGGTTCGGGCCGGTGCCCGGCAATCGGACATTCGGCTGGACCGCTGACCGGCGGGCGGCGCGGGCATCGATCAGGGCGCCGCGCTCCTCGTCCTGCAGCAGCGCCTCGACCGGATCCTCAGAGCCCTCCGAGACCGGGCTGCGCTCGGCGATCGGCGGCCGGCGCCAGACGGGAACCTCGATCCGCGACGGTCCTTCGTCGGTGCCGGGAAACGCGGCTAGGGTCGGATCCTGGAGAACCAGAGCGTCACAATCCAGAACCCCGCGCCGGGTCAGCAACAGCACCAGCTGCTGGGCGGTCGCGGACGGGCTGCGGCCGCGCAACAACGTCGAGATTTCAGTGCGAGTGAGCGACCCGCCGGCATGCGAATTGAGCAGGACCAATATGTCGGCGGGTTCGAATGCGGTCGAGTAGTGCTCCACGCCCCGGTCCAGTCGGCCAATGGCCGGGTCAAGTCCGCCGGCGGGCAGCTTGAGAACTTCCTCGTTGCGGTAGAAGCAGGCAAGCGTCGGTGCCAGTTGGAACAAGTGCAGGGAATCTTCGGCGGCCACCGCGACCGTAAAGCCCAGGCGCCGGTCGCCGCTGAAGCGGGCCCGGTCTTCGGCGACGGCCAGTGCCGCGCGGATCGCCAGGGTCATGTTGGCCGCCACCGTATCGCCGGTCTGCCGGTAGTAGCTGGAGACCAGAGCATTGCCGAACTGTTGCCGGACTTCTGAGGAGGCGCCCTCCACCAGCAGATGCATCGACCCGAATCGGCTACGCCGCAATGGCGGATTGATGCTTACGGCGTTGGTCGACGAATTGCTGGGAATGCCGCCGCGCAGCGAGGCTTGCAGGGACTTCACGGCGCGATCGCGTCTCGGCATCGCCCCCTTGGAGCAGACGCGCTAACCCGCTGCAATTGCGCCAAGTCGGTCGCCTCCGACTTCAATTTGCCAGTTGCCGGACCGGTCAGAACGGGGCTCGACCGCGCGGCCAATCGCCTTTTTGGGAGTATTAGTTGGCAATCGTCTGCTATTTTCGCCAATATGGAGTAACAGATAAAGTGCGCCATCATTGGAGCACATTCAACACCAGGAGCGGCCCGACAGCATGAGCACGAAAGAACTTCGCACCAACGATGGCATCAGCCCTCGCGAGGTTCTGTTGATCGACGATCAGAACGAGAAGCTGGGCGTCATGCCCACCGTCAACGCGCTCGCGTTGGCGCGCCAGAAGGGGCTTGATCTGGTCGAAGTGGCACCCAACGCCGTCCCGCCGGTGGCCAAGTTGCTCGATTACGGCAAGTACCGCTACCGGCAGGAGCGCAAGGACCGGAACAGCCGCAAGAACCAGCGATCCGGTGACGTAAAGGAGGTTCGCTTCCGGCCGGTCACCTCCGATCAAGACATCGACACCAAGCTGAAATTGATGTCCAAGTTCCTGGCCAACGGATCAAAGGTCAAGGCCACCGTGCGCATGCGCGGCCGCGAACGCGTCTATCCCGAACTGGCGGCTGAACTCCTCAACAAGGTGGTCACTCGGCTCGACGGCATCGGCCACGTGGAGAACCCGATCTCGTCCGAGAGCAACGGGTCGTTCGCGGTGATCCTGGTGCCCGGTCCCGACCGCGGCTCAGTAGCGCGGAGGCGCTAGCCGGCCGCAACCGCGGTCGTGGCAAGAGCAGGTGCAAGCGCGGCTGGTCTGGTACCGGGAGCAGCGCACTCTGCCCAACGGGCGCGAGCGCATGGTTCGCGTCGCCTGGATAGTCGCCGACGATCCGGAACAGCCGGAAGCCGCGCCGCGGCACCTAGCCTACCTCGGGGCCGACCCGACGATCACCGACCGCCTGCGCGAGGAATTTGCGGCCCTTTACCCGGAGGTCGACGCCGACTGGGACGACCTGGCGCGATCGGCCGAAATCGCACCGACCGACGTGGCCAAGCTCACCTTGGACGAATTGGCCTTCCGGCTCCGGATGATCCTTGGCGAATACGGGTACCTGCTCGACCAGATCGATTTCCGCCTGGGCAAGGGCTGGCGGAGACCGCTGCGCCAGGTCGAGCTGTTTGCGCGCGACGCGGTTGCGGTCGGGCGGTTCGAGCGCACCGCCGGGTCTTTCTACGCCTACCTGTGCCAGAAGCACCCGGAAACCGCTTATGCGCTGCTGAAGATCCGCACCCTGCTGATCGACGGCGAGGAAGCGCTCAAGGCCATGGAGGCGGCGGAACCCGAATTCAAACCGGGTTCGCGTTTCGCGCGTTACCGGGCGCACTGTCGCGAAGTGCTCTCCAAAACCCCTCCCCCTGAACCCGACCTGGAAATCTAGACCGAGTCGCCTGGCCCGCAGCTACGGCACGTCATCGCGGATTGGGCGGATCGGCAAGGAGGCTGACGCACGCTTTGCCCGCCGGGGCCGACACCGGTGGTCCCGGTCAGGCCGTAAGCAGTGCCGCCGGAATCACGCAGACCCCGTCACGCCGACGGTAAGCTTCCGGTCCGGTCGTCACCACGACTGCGTTTGTCAATTCTTCTCCAATCCGATCCTTGAGCCAACGCAGGTGCCTTACATCGCGGTCCGTAACGCTGGCGGACAGCTTTACTTCAATCGCTGTCAACCGGCCGTCCAGGCCTTGCACGATCAGGTCGACTTCGTGTTCCCCGCTATGCGTCCGAAGGTGAAACACTTTCGCCTCGCAAGCTTGCGCGTACACCCGAACTGACAACGTCACCAGCGATTGAAAAAGAGCGCCGAGCAGGCTGCCTTCGCGGGCAACCGAGGGAATTCCGGCGCGACCCGCGAGCAGCCCGTCAGCCGTTATATCCAGCAGGCGCGCCGCCAGCGCCGGGTCGACCATCTGGTGAACGGGAGCTGACGCAAGTCGCCGCAGCCGGTTGCGCGTCGGCGACCAAGCCGGGACCGGTTCGATCAACCACATCCCCGCCAGCGCGGCCCGGTACACCTGGGTGGTCGCTTTGGTCGGCTTTGCGATTTCGCCCGGTGACGCCGCGTCGCGGATCCGCTCGAACGCGGCGGTGGTTGACGTTGCGGCCGCATAGGCGGCCATCCACCGGCGAAGGAGTTCCCGGTCCCTGATTGTGCGGCCTTGCTCGTGGACATGGTGATCGGTAATTCGTTCCAGATACCCGTCCAGGTATGCGCGCGCCGCGCGGCCGGACCGCCCGCGAATGGCCGGGAATCCCGAGGCGGTGATTTGCTCCGCGTAATCTGCTAGCCGAAGTCGAGAGGTGCCGCCGATTGGCGATTCGCGTCCGCTCAGAAGATCGCCCAACCGGATGGTAGGGGTGCACAAACCCCGTTCGGCGAGTGACAACGGTCGCATCCGCACCGTCACTATCCTGCCCGCCCCGGTGTGGGTAGGCGCCTTGGCGGGAGTCGCCGATCCGGTCAACAAGAACTTGGGCGAAAAAGGATCGGCGTCAACCGCGCGGCGCACGATGTCCCAGGAAACCGGAAGCCGCTGCCACTCGTCGATCAAGATCGGAGGGGCACCGGCAGCCAGTCGCGTCGGATCGGCCGACAAAACGTCAAATTGCGCGGGGTCGTCCAGCCGGTGTACGGTTCGGGAGCGCCGCAGTGCGGATTCGGTCTTGCCGACGGCGCGCGCGCCCTCGATAGCAATAGCCGGTAGTTCGGCGCAAAGGGTGTCGAGCTCGCCGTCTACTATTCGCGGTAAGTACATTTCGTTGGCGATTGGGAGCCAGCTTGCGCTCCCAAAATAGTACCATAACGACGGCTTTTATATTACTTAATCGACGGGCCTTTGAATACCTAAGCGACGTATCAAACGGGCAATCCGAATGGCGGATCGAGGCTTTCAATCACCCGGCGATCATGATCCGGGCCAGATAGCCGCCCGTTCCGGATCGTGCTGCGCGCCCTGGGCGGCCCGCAACCAATAAAATCGCCCGGCGCGATTCCCTGACAACTGGATAGCATGGCGTCCCAAACTGACCTTGCCCGCCGCGTGATCGAAAACGTTGAGCGGGTCATCCTCGGCAAGCGAGCCGAGGTCGAACTCGTCCTGGTGGCCCTGATCAGCCAGGGTCACGTCCTTATCGAGGACGTTCCGGGGGTCGGGAAGACGACGCTGGCCAAAGCATTCGCGCAATCGATCGGCAGCACTTTTTCCCGAATTCAATTCACACCCGACATGCTGCCCTCGGATATCGCCGGGGTGTCGATTTACAACCAAAAGACCCAGGAATTCGAGTTCCGGGCCGGCCCCATCCAAGCGCAAATAGTGCTGGCCGACGAGGTCAATCGCGCCACGCCCAAGACCCAATCCGCGCTGCTCGAAGCCATGGACGAACGGCAAGTCACGGTGGACGGGGCCTCCTACCCGCTTCCGAGTCCGTTCCTGGTAATGGCCACCGAAAACCCGATCGAATACGAAGGCACGTTCCCGTTGCCGGAATCGCAGCTGGATCGGTTCTTCATGCGAATCACCCTTGGATACGCCGACCGCGAAGCCGAGCTCGCAATAATCGACTCGCAGCTCCATTCCCATCCGATCGACGAGGTCGGACAGGTGATCAGCGCCGCCGAACTCGAAGCTGCTCAGGCCGCAGTCCGCAACGTCTACGTGGACGCGCGGGTTCGGGAGTACCTGGTCGACGTGGTCCGAAACACTCGCTCGCACCCCGACCTTTATCTGGGCGGAAGCACGCGGGCGGCCCTGGCCCTGTTCCGCGGAGCGCAGGCCCTGGCTGAATTGCGCGGCCGCGACTACGTGGTCCCCGACGATGTCAAGTACCTGGCCGAGCCGGTTCTGGCACATCGCCTAATCACGTCACCGGCAGCGCGGATCCGCAACCTCGACACCCGCACCACCGTCGCCGAAATCCTCGATACGGTGGCCGTCCCGGGAGCATCGGCAGCCTGACCGCGACAAACGCTGCTGCGCGGCGACCGGCCGCCGACGTTGCGTCAACGATTGACTCAGCCGGCGTGGCCGCTGTCCGGGTGCGCGATTGGGGTTGGTGCGCGGTCTCGGCCAGCACCGCCGGGGTATGTGGCGCGGTCATCGGGGCCGATGACAAGCGTGCGGCCGTGAGCAGCGTCGAAATGGCCCTCGCGAGTCGGATTCCGAGTCCCGCCAACGCGCGCCGCGGGCTTGCAGCGCTCGAGTCCCGGCTGCGCGGGAGTCGGGACGAGCCAGTAAAGCTGGATTTGGCAGGCACCGAGTTTCAACGCGAAGTGTGGCGCGCCCTCGCCAAGATCGAATCGGGCGAAACGGTAACTTACGGGGGCTTGGCGGACCGGATTGGAAGGACCCGTACTAGCGCCCGCGCGGTGGGATCTGCGGTCGGGGCTAACCCGGTTCCGGTGCTCGTCCCCTGCCACCGGGTGCTGCCGGCCGGCGGCGGCACCGGCAATTACCGCCTCGGGCCGGCCCTCAAGCACAAGCTGCTGGCCGCCGAACGCGGCGGGCGGGCTCCCTGATACATGGCAGCGAACGCCGTGGCCGTCAGTCGCCGGTGCCCAGGCTGACGTCCAGTGCCGGCGCCGAATGGGTTATCGCGCCGACCGAGACGTAATCGACGCCGCTGGCGGCAACCGCGGCGACGTTTTCCAGGGTCACCCCGCCGGATGCTTCGAGTTCGCAGCGGCCAGCGACCAAATCCACCATCTCCGCCAGGCGATCGGGGGTCATGTTGTCGAGCAGTACCATGCCGACGCCGCATTCGAGACATTCCCGGACCTGAGTCGGTGTATCGCATTCGATCTCGATCTGGCCGGGCGACCAGCCGGTTCGCGCCAGGGCATCGACCGCGGCCCTGATCGAACCGGCGGCGGCGATGTGGTTGTCCTTCACCAGCACCGCGTCGAAAAGTCCGATGCGGTGATTGTGCCCGCCGCCGCAACGGACCGCGTACTTGTCCAGGTAGCGGGTGCCCAACCCTGTCTTGCGGGTGTCGAGCAACTTGGCATTGCTGCCCGCGATCGCCGCAACGAACCGCGACGTCAGCGTCGCGATGCCACTTAGCCGTCCCAGCAGATTCAATGCCACCCGCTCGCCTTCGAGGATCGAACGAACCGAACCTGAGACCTCGAGCAGGACATCGCCGGTCCGCAGTCGCGATCCCTCGGGAGTCGGCAGCCCAATCTCGAGATCCGGGTCGTGGGTCAGCAGCAGTGCCGCCGCCAACGGCGCGCCGGCCAGAACCCCGCCGCGCTTGGCGCGGACCTTGAAGGAGTCCCTCTGGTCGCGCCGGAACACCGCTGCCGAAGTCACGTCGCCGGAGCCTATGTCCTCGGCCAGGACGAGTTCAAGGAATGAAATGACCGGGCCCGGGTCCAGCCCGCAGGCGCGGACATGAGCAGCTGCGTCCGGCACGGTCACCCGGCCTTCCGGGCAAGGCGGTAGGAGTTGGCGACCGCCTGTCCCGGGTCGGTACCCGGGTGGTCGCTGCGGAAGTGGGTTCCGCGGCTCTCGGTGCGGTCCAGGGCGGCGCGGGCGGACATCATGCCGACAACGGCAAGGTTGGCCGATTCCTGGTCGGCCCGGTCCGTTGCCGCCGGGCGGGCGGCCATGCGGGCCAATTCGGCCGAGGCCCTGGCCAGGCCGTCGCCGCTCCGGAATATCCCGACATCACGCCACATCACCTCCTGCAAGCGGGGACGCTCAAAGTCCATCGGGCGGGCATCGACCGCGATCGGCCGGGCCGGTGTGAACTCCCAGCCCCGCCAGTCGGCGTCGCTGGTCACCAGTTCGGCAACGCGACGGGCGAACACCACCGCCTCAAGCAGCGAATTCGACGCAAGGCGGTTCGCGCCGTGGGCGCCGGTCGAGGCGGTTTCGCCGGCCGCGTAGAGACCGGGCAGACTGCTGCGACCAAAGTCGTCGGTACGTATCCCCCCAATCAGATAGTGGGCGACCGGCGACACCGGGACCGGCTCCCGGTCCATGTCGAGCCCGAATTCGTCTAGCGTCCGCCACAGCGCCGCGAACTGAACCGACGGCGGTCCGCCGGAAATTCCGCGGGCGTCGAGGAGGACGCCGCCGGGACCTGTTTGCAGCAATCGGCGGGCAATCGCGCGCGCCACCACGTCGCGGGGAGCCAGTTCGGCCCGCTCGTCGGCGCCGGCCAGGAATCTCCGTCCGGAGCGGTCGACGACCGTGGCCCCGGATCCGCGAAGGGCCTCCGAGAGGAGGTGCGCCGGACGGCCCGGCATGTCGAGCGCGGTCGGATGGAACTGCATGAATTCGAGATTGGTTACGACCGCGCCGGCGCGGAGCGCGGCCGCGATTCCGTCGCCGGTGGCGATCGATGGGTTCGAGGTCCGCGCGTACAACCGGCCGGCGCCGCCGGTGGCCAGCACCGTTACCGGCGCCCGGCATTCGAATTGCTCGCCGCTTTCGGTAGCCAGCACGCGCGCGCCGCGGCAGCGCCCGCCTTCGACCAGCAGATCCAGCATCTGGGCGTTTTCGATGATCTCGATAGCGCTGGAACGCGCGGCCGCCGATAGCGCGGTCTGGATGGCGAGCCCGGTGGCGGCGCCGCCGGAATGCAGGATGCGCGGCACCGAATGGGCCGCTTCCAAGCCTCGCGCCAGCTGGTCGCCGTGGGTATCGAAAGAGACTCCGTGCGCGATTAGCTCGGTTATGGCGTCACGAGCGCTGTTGACCAGGGCGCGGACCGCAGAGCGATTTGAGATTGCGGCCCCGACGCTGATCGTGTCCTGGAAGTGTCGGTCGGGCGAATCGTCGGTGCCGAGCGCGGCCGCGATTCCCCCCTGGGCGTAATAAGTGTTGGATTCGTCAATCGTGGCCTTGGTGATAATCAAGACACGCAGGTGGGGTGCCGAGGCCAGCGCCGCCACCAACCCGGCCAGGCCAGTGCCTACGATCAGCAGATCGCATTCGCGCATTTGCTGGACAGGTCGATTGGTCTGTGAATCTTCGGCTGGCATCGCTCAGGCATCGCGCGCAGTTCGACCCCCAACCATTGGGGTTTCCCGCACACGAGAGTGCAACATTGAATCCGCAACATTTTCAGCTTTTCGCTGAACGCGTCACCGACAACGTTTCCAAGGTGGTGATCGGCAAGCGCGCAGAAATCGAGCGCGTGCTGATCGCGCTGCTCTGCCGCGGCCACGTCCTGCTGGAGGACGTTCCCGGGACCGGCAAGACGATGTTTGCGCGCGCGCTGGCGGTATCGCTCGGCGGGAACTTCGCCCGCATCCAATTCACCCCGGACCTGCTGCCCAACGACATCACCGGAGTGGCGGTGTTTGACTCGGCGAACCTGCGGTTCGACTATCGGCCCGGTCCAGTGTTTACCAACGTCCTGCTGGCCGATGAAATCAACCGGGCAACGCCGCGAACCCAGGCGGCGATGCTCGAGTGCATGGGCGAGCGACAGATTTCGATCGAGGGCCAGACCCGACCACTGCCCGACCCGTTCATGGTGCTGGCCACCCAGAATCCGGTCGAGTTCGAGGGGACGTTCCCCCTCCCCGAAGCCCAGCTGGACCGTTTCTTCATGCGCACCGCGCTCGGCTATCCGCAGCCTTCCGAAGAGGTTTCGATCCTCTACAGCCAGCGCTCCGGCCACCCGATCGAATCGCTGTCGGCGGTCGCCGAGCTGGACGAGCTCAAATCACTTCAGGACCAGGTGGGTCAGGTCCATGTCGAGGATTCGGTGGCCGACTACCTCGTCGGGCTAATCAACATGGTGCGCGCCCACCCGGCGGTATCGATCGGCGCCAGCACCCGCGCTGCGCTGGCCCTGTTCCAGGCCGCCCAGGCCAAGGCGGTCCTCTCCGGCGAGAACTTCGCTACCCCGGACGACGTCAAGGAAATCGCGCCGTTCATCCTCACTCACCGACTGTTGCTCGAACCGGATTCGGTCGTGCGCGGGGTCACCCCGGCCCAGGTAGTCGACCAGGTCCTGGGGACCGCGGAAGTCGAACTGGCGCCGGCCGCCGCCTCGTGATCACCGCGGTCTTCGTGGCCCTGGCCCTCGCGGTCGTGGCCCTGGCCTCGCGGCTGTCGGATTTCTTCCTGCTGGCCTACCTTTTCATCGGCCTGTACCTGGCCAATCTGGCCTGGATTCGGCTGGCCGGGCCCGGTCTGCGGGTTCGACGCGAATTCCAGAAGCGTTCATTCCTGGGAGAGAGCTCAACCGTCGAACTGGTGGTCGAAAACCGCAACTGGCTGCCGGTCCCATGGCTGAACCTGAACGAGCAGATCCCGGTGGAACTGGGGCACCGCGACGCCTTGAACCTGGCCGTGGCGCTGCCGCCGCGGGCGGAACGGCGCTACCGCTACGAAATCACCGGCGGGCAGCGCGGCGTCTATCTGCTCGGTCCGCTGGAAATCTCCTACGGCGACGTGTTCGGAATCCACCGCCGCGAAGCCAGAATCCGCGAAGGCGAACGCAAGTACGTTTACCCGCGAATCATCCCGATTCCCGATCTGGGCCTGCCGTCGACGACGCCAATGGGGACCGAACGGTCGGCGGTGCGCATTTACGAAGACCCGAGCCGGGTGGCGGGGGTACGCGAGTACACACCCTCCGACAGCCCGAGGCTGATCAACTGGAAGGCGTCGGCGGCGCGCGGGCAACTCCTTGTCCGGCAGCTGCAACCCGCCGTCAGCCATGAGGTCCTTATTGTCGTGGACCTAAATCCGAACGAGTATTCCAGCGGTTGGGCGCCGTACGCCAGCGAGCTTTCGATTACCGGGGCGGCGTCGTTTGCCAACAATCTGATCGAGCGCCGCCAGGCGGTCGGCCTGATCGTAAACGGACTAGACCGGAACGAAGAGATCTCAAGACCGGCCGCCCAGCTGGCCATGCGCACCCGCCAGTTGCGCAACCCCAGCGTCCCCATCGGGCGCGGACGGCGCCACCTGATGGGAATCCTGGAGATGCTGGCGAGGTCGGCGATGCTGCCGCGCGCTGATTTTTCAGCCCAAGTCCGCAACCACCTGGCGCGGCTGAGTTTCGGCTCCACGATAGTCATGTTTGCCGGGGGCCGAACCAACCATTTGCCGATGCTTAAGCGCATGCAGCGCCAGGGTCACAAGGTGATGGTCATCTATTCCGACCCCGAACACGCCGCTGCGGCCCAGGCCAAGGCCAGCAGCGTCGCAATCAACGCGTTTGTGGCCACCGACCGGGAGGACTATGCAAATTGGGGCCGCCGGCTCCGGCCGGCTTCTTGAACGTTACGCCCTAAGCGCGCTGCTGGTGGCCCTAGTCGCCACCTTCATGATCAACTTCGCGTTCTTGAGTTGGCAGTTCACCAGCGAACCGGTTTTCGCTTTCACCACCGCCATTACGACGGTGGCTATTTTTGGCCTGCGCCTGCACATGACCGCCATTGCCGACCGCGACGTGCGAGCGCCGGTCACCTGGCGGGACTGGATGGGTTTCACTCTGCCGGCGATGGCGGTAATTCGGATCCTGACCGGCGCATTCGTGGGCCTGGATCCCGGCGCCGGATTCGATCCATTGTTCGCCGGATTGCGGGACATCCTCTTTTCGCTCGAGTCGCTGGTGCTCTTCGGCGCCCTCTCGGCGGCATGGTTCACCGCCGCGGCCATGGCCGATTCGGTCAATTCACTCTGCTACGTGGAAGACAAGAGCCCGCCGCCGCGCGATACCGCCGATTTCTACACCTGGCAGGCGATGCGCGCGCTCGTCATTCCACGTAACCAGGCGGTCGAACGAATACGCGTCGGAGCGCTGATCGGGGCGATCCTGGTCGCGACGATTGCCGCCATATTGATTCTTCTGCCGACCGCGCTGCGCGGCGAGGGTGCGGCGGTCATACAACGGGCCGTGCAGCTCCCGGTTGTATTCGCCTATTTCCTATTCATGTTCGCGACTCTGAGCTTTGCCAATTACGCCCGCAACAGGGCCGGCTGGAGCGAGGCCGGCACCCACGTGTCGGACGCGGTCGCCCCGGTTTGGCTGCGGACGAGCGCGTTGGTAATCGGCCTCGGCCTGCTGGTCGCCAGCTTGCTGCCGGCGTTCTTCATTCCCAACATGGAATATTTCGGCGGTTACCTGCTCAAGGGCGTGGTGATCGCCTGGCAGATCGTCACCCTCCCGGTATTCCTGGTGATGGCCGTGCTAAGTTTCCTGGCATCGCTGATATTCGGACAAATCGACGATGCCCTGGTCACCGACACCGCGCGCGGCGAGGTGCAGATGTTCGGCCAGACCGTCGATTCGATCACGTACACCTACATGCAGGGACTTTTCGTGTTTACCCTGCTGACCGTCGCGCTTTATTTCATCTATCGTCGCGCGTTTGCCACCGGTCGGCCCGGCCGCGGGTCCCGCTACATGGATTTCTTCCAAATGCTGCTGGGTTTCCTGTGGTCCCTGCTGCGTTCGCTGGCGGTCGCGCCCTATGCGCTTGGTAAGGCCGGCGCGAAGGTAGTGGCCGAAAAGATTGCGGCGGCCCAGTCGCGGAACGTCCCCAGCGCCGCGCCGCTGCCGGCGACCAACCTTGACCGGCTCTGGGAAGCGTTCGCCGAAGTCATCGCCGCCGCCGAGCGGGTGCAGGTGTTCCGGCCGCCAAGCCTGACGGCGCGGGAATTCGGGCAGCGGCTGATCGATCAGTTGGGGATCGAACCCGAACCGGTGGCCGCGGCGGCGGACGCGTTCAATAGGGCACGCTACGACCCGCTGCAAGTGTCCGCCGCCGCGGTCGAGGACATGCGGGTCTTGCGCGACCAAATCTGCGGCGCGATCGAAACGCGCCGCGGGGAATCGGCGGGGCCGGAAGACTAGCGCTCGCCGCGCGGGCGGGCTCCGGTACGCCCCCGCTGGCCGCCCAGGTATCGCTCCAGGGTCGGATGCAGCGCACGGCGCTGGACGTCGGTCAGGTACAGCATCAGGCCGCGGCCGCTTCCGGACGGGTTCAGCCGGGCCCCGGCGGCGGTGTAGTGGTAGGAGGAGAATTCGCCCCACTCGCGCAGGCCGCCGGACCCGACCGCTACCCCCTCCTCGAAGAAGTGATAGCGCATCGGAAGCATGATCATCACCACCGTTCCCAGCAGGATCAGGAACGAATAGAGACCGTATTGGCTGGAATTGAGCGCATCCAGGCCCGGCAATGCCGCCACGCTGTTGATCGCCAGGATCCCGAGTACGTGCCAGCGCAGCACGAGAACGCGCTGCATGAATCCCAGGCGGATGTAGAAGACCTGGACGCCGCGGGCACGGGCCGCAAACGGATTGGCCAGGGTGACGAACGTGAACACGAGCAAGCCGCCGGCCGGCACGATGATCAATAGCGGTTGCACCGAATCGTCCACGCAGGTCACCCGTCTGAAATTGGCGCGATTACCCCACCAATTGTGGCAACCTGACGCACCAATAGACTTGACGGGTAACCGCATGTCATTGAGTCTTCCGGGAGTTGATCGCCGCCATGTCAGGACACTCCAAATGGTCGACGATCAAGCGCAAAAAGGGCGCCAATGACGCCAAGCGCGGCCAGATTTTCTCCAAGCTGGCGCGCGAGATCATGGTCGCCGCGCGCAGCGGCGGCGAGGTGATCGAAAACAACAACCGCCTGGCGATGGTGGTGCAGCGGGCCAGGGCCGTGAACATGCCCAACGCCAACATAGAGCGAGCGATCGCACGCGGTGCCGGAGGGGGCGACGCGGCCAACATGGAGGAGATTACGTACGCCGGTTACGCCTCCGGCGGCATCGCCCTGTTGATCGACGTGATCACCGACAACCGCAACCGCTCCGTGGCCCAAATCCGCAATACGCTGGAGGGCGCCGGCGGCCGGATGGCCGACACCGCGTCAGTGGCGTGGCTGTTTGAAAACCAGGGGCAGATTCTGGTCGAGGCGGCCGGCCGGGACTTCGACGATGTCTTCGAGGCGGCGGTCGAGGCCGGCGCCGATGACGTTGAAGCGGCCGATGGCCAAATATCGATCCTGACCGGTCCCTCCGATCTGGATTCGGTGCGGCGTTCGCTGGTCGCGGGCGGACTCGAAGTCAAGCAGTCCGAACTGATCCGGGTCGCCACCAATCCGGTCGCGGCCTCGGACCGAGATTCCACCGCCCTGCTAAAGCTGATCGATGCCCTGGAAGAACTTGACGACGTGCGCCAGGTCGAATCAAACCTCGAGCTCTCCGACGAGCTGGTAGCTGATTTCGCCGCCGGCTGATGACCTGACCCTGGGCATCGATCCGGGGACCGCCAACCTCGGCTGGGCGCTCGTCAGCGGCGACGCGCAGCCGAACCTAGTGGAGTGGGGAGTGATCCATTCACCACGGCGCAGCAGCCTGGGCGAACGACTCGAAGCGATCGATAAGGGTCTGCGCCAGATCCTCGCCAGCCACCCGGTGACCGATCTGGCGATCGAACGGCAGGTGTTCGTCAAGAACGTGACCAATGCCGCGTCGGTCTTCTGCGCTTGCGGGGTGATCATGCTGGCCGCCCACCAGAACGGGTTGCGGGTTGCCGAATACACGCCCACCCAGATCAAAGCGGCGGTGACCGGTTCGGGCAACGCCGGGAAGCGAGACGTTCAGGACTGGCTGACCAGGATCCTTGAGTGCAAGACTCCGATAACGCCCGATCACGCCGCCGACGCGGCAGCGGCCGCTATCTGCCACATCCATAACCGCGACATTGAGCGCGGGCTCGGCCGCCGAATAGCGTGATCGCCCGCATCCGCGGCACGATCTGCGCCGCCGACCCGGAACGGGCGCTGGTCGAGTTGCAACCCGAAGGCATCGGCGTCGTCCTGCGCGTTTCGGTCAGCCAGAGTCTGCTGAACCGGGTCCAGGTCGACGACTTCGTCGACTTTCCGACCCACCTGCATGCCGGCGACTCCGGCCCGGAGCTTTTCGGGTTTGACGACAGCGCCGAGCTAAAAGTGTTCGCCCTGTTGCTGACCGTGCCGCGGATCGGGCCCAAACTGGCCCAGCGGATCGTCTCCGAACTTTCGCCGCGACGGATCGCGGTCGCAGTCAACGGCGAGGATGAGAAGACCCTCCGGTCGGTAAGCGGTGTCGGCGCCCGGGCCGCTTCGCGCATAGTCGTCGACCTAAAAGGCAAGCTCTCGGAGGCCGAGTTTGGTGCCCTGCAACCGGGCGGGACGACCGACGACACCGAGGAGGCGCTGGCGGTTCTGGAGGGTCTTGGATATCCGCGCGCGGTGGCGGTCGACGCTCTGGCGGCAGGCGCCCGGCCCGGCATGTCCGTCGAACAGCAGATAAGCGCCGCGCTTGGAACCCTGGCCTAGACGGCCGGGCGCTTGGGGGTAAGAATCGTAAAAAGCTCCCGCCGTTCGATTCCGGACGCAAGAATTCCCGCCGGCAGGAGACGTCGGGTCGGGTTCG
The DNA here is from genome assembly GCA_009840625.1 of Chloroflexota bacterium. NCBI lineage: Bacteria > Bacillati > Chloroflexota > Chloroflexota bacterium. The sequence continues at coordinate 756,336 of VXNJ01000001.1, forward strand.
AACGGGTGGGAGCGGGCAAGAAGGAGCGGGATTAGGGCGATATGGCCGAATCGATCATGGCGCCGGAACAGAGCACGCCCGACAAGCAGTTCGAACAGGCGCTGCGGCCGCGTTCGCTGGCCGACGACGAATTCATCGGCCAGTCGCGCGTAAAGACGCGCCTCAAGATCCTCATCGAAGCAGCGCTGGGACGGGGTGAGCCGACCGACCACGTGCTGCTGGCCGGTCCACCCGGACTTGGCAAGACTTCGCTGGCGCACATCATCGCCTCCGAAACCGGATCCAGCATCCGGATCAGCTCGGGGCCGGCCCGGGGGCGGCCCGGCGATCTGGCGGCGCTGCTGAACAGCCTGCGCGCCGGCGACGTCTTGTTCATCGACGAGATTCACCGCCTCAGCAAGGTGGTCGAGGAGATCCTCTACCCGGCCATGGAGGACCGCCAACTCGACCTGGTGACCGGACGCGGTTCAGGCGCTGCCCAGCGGACCTACCGGATCGCGATCGAGCCGTTCACCCTCGTGGGAGCAACCACCCGGCTTGGGTTGTTGTCGGCGCCGTTGCGCGACCGCTTCGGGGAAATCTACCGATTGGACTACTATTCGGACCCGGAATGCGCCGCGATCATCAATCGGTCGGCGGGCCTACTCGAGGTCCAGATCCGGCCCGAGGCCGCCGAAATGATCGCCACCCGCGCACGCGGGACGGCGCGAGTCTGCAACCGGCTGCTGCGTCGCGTCCGCGACTACTGCCAGGTCAAAGGCGACGGATCGATCACGACAGAGCTGGCCGACGATGCCCTGGAGATGCTGGACATAGACCGCCAAGGGCTCGACGACATGGACCGCCGGATCCTGGCCACGATCGTGCGCAAGTACGACGGCGGACCGGTCGGGATCAACACGATCGCGGCTTCGCTTTCGGAGGACCCTGCCACCATCGAGGACTACCACGAGCCCTATCTGTTGCAGATCGGTTACCTTGCCCGCACGCCGCGCGGGCGGCAAGCGACCCGCCGGGCGTTCGAACACCTGGGCCTGACGGCCCCCAAGCGGGTTGATGACCCCGGCCAGCTCGCATTCGGGATCGACCCCTAGGAGGGCCAGGGTTGGCTACCCGTCGATTGCTGGTGCTCGGTAGGGTCCAGCAAGTGGGATATCGCGCCTTCGTTTTGCGGCGGGCCGGCGAGCTGGGGCTTTCGGGGCACGTCCGAAACACTGCGGACGGAAGGGTTGAGGTGATCGCCAGCGGGCCTGCAAGCGACCTTGACCGCCTGGAAGAATTCCTCCGCGACGGCCCGCCGCTGGCGGTTGTGGCCGGAGTCGAATCGACCTCCCTGCCAGAACGAAACTTCCAGGGATTCCAGGTACTTGCCTGAAGCGTTGCTGCGCCCGGTGGCGGGCGTCGACCTGATCGAAATCGCGCGCATCGCGGCGGTCCTGAAACGGCACCCGCAGCGGTTCCTGGACAAGGTATTCACCCCGGCCGAAGTCGGCTATTGCCGCGGCCGGGTACCAGAACTGGCGGTTCGCTTCGCGGCCAAGGAAGCCATCTCAAAGGCTTTGGGCACGGGGCTCAAGGGAATCTATTTCAGGGAGATGGAAATCTACAACGACCGCCGCGGCAAGCCGCTGGTGCGGCTGCACGGGGCGGCGGCCCGCCGGGCCGGCGAACTCGGCATCGCAACCCTTGAGGTGAGCCTGAGTCACACCGACGAGCTCGCAATTGCCCAGGTGGTCGGCCTGGCGACGGGGGAAGGTTCATGATCCGGGTTTGCACGGTCGACCAGATGAGGTCCGCCGAGAATGCCGCGATCGATGCCGGCACCGGAGTCGATGAACTGATGCTGCGGGCCGGCTCGGCGATGTTCGCCGTCATCGCCGGCCAGTTTGACGAACTAACCGGCAAGTCCGCGACGGTGCTCGTCGGGCCCGGCTCGAACGGGGGCGACGGGGTCATAGTCGCCGCGCGCCTGGCCGAGGCCGGCTGCCGCGTGCGGCTCATCTGCTCGCGTCCGCGGGACGACGCGGCTGCTGCCGCCGCCGGCAATCCGGCGATCGAATTGATCCACCACTCCGAGGGCTCCGCAAATCGATCAGCGGAGGATTCGGATCTGGTAGTCGATGCCCTGCTGGGGATCGGTTCGGCTCCCCCGCTGCGCGGGTCGGTGGCCCAGATGCTCAGCGAGATAGGAGCTCCGGGGGCGCTCAAGGTTGCGCTGGACATGCCGTCGGGGATTGACGCCCAGACCGGCGCCGCAGACGCTGCAGCATTCGCGGCCGACCTAACGATTTGCGCCGGGCCCTGCAAGCTGGGCGTGTTGCAGTTCCCGGCCCGGCCCTTCGCCGGCCGCATCCTTACAACCGACATCGGCCTGGGAGACCCGGGTTCGGGTCACGCCCTGGACGCCGACGTTGCCGCCGGTCTCCTTCCCCGGCGCCCGGTAGACGCCCACAAGGGGACGTTCGGGCGAGTACTGGCAGTCGCCGGCTCGGCCCGTTACCGTGGCGCCGCCGGCTTAGTCTGCGGCGGGGCATTGCGCGGCGGCGCCGGTTATGTCGAGCTGGCGGCCATCGAACCAGTAGCGGCGACGGTGTCGGCGCACCTGCTGGGACCCATCTACACGGTCTTGGAGGAAACGGCGGGCGAGCTGCGGCCGAATGCGATAGGGGTACTGAAGGCGGCCGCCACCCGGGCGGCCGCTATCGCGGCCGGGCCGGGACTGGGGACCGGCGCCGGACCGGAGCGGGTCATCGACTGGCTTACGGGCCCGGACGGACCCGATCGACCGATCGTCCTGGACGCAGACGCGCTGAACCTGATTTCTCCGCTGCGATGTGAATCAGCCCCGAACTCCGCTGGCGAGGTGGTCCTAACGCCCCATCCCGGGGAAATGGCGCGCCTGCTGGGAGTCGGTCGCGATCGCGTGCAGGCCGACCGCCTGTCGTCGGCCCAGTCCGCCGCCGCGCGCAGCGGCGCGGTGGTAGTGCACAAGGGCGCCGGCACGATCGTGGCCCGTCCCGATGGCCAGTACTGCATCTGTCCGCTGATAGCGCCGGGATTGGCCAGCGCCGGAACCGGGGACGTGCTAACCGGCCTGGTCGCAGCTCTGTTGGGGAGCGGCCTGGCGGCCTGGGACGCGGCGCGCCTGGGCGTATACCTGCACGCGCGCAGCGGACAACTGGCGGCCGCGGTCCTGGGCGCGCCGGGGGTGCTGGCGGCGGATCTGCCGCGCTATATCCCCGAAGCCTGGAGCGAACTCTCGGACCGGAATCGGGCCAGCCCGGGCAACCCCTAAAAGCTGGGTCCGGGCAGATAGTACTGGACCGGATCGAAGAACCGCAGCATCTCGGTTCGGGCCAACCGCCCCGAGGCCACCTCAAGCACCAGATCGAAGAGCTCGTCGCCCATTTCTTCGATCGATCGTCCGTCGGAAATGACCGGACCGGAGGAGAAATCGACGCCGGCAACCCGGGCCGCGGTCGTTGGATTGCCGGTCACCCACATCTGCGGCGCGACTATCCCCTGCCCTCCGGTCAGGGTCCGGCGCGACCACCCACCGCCGCCGAGCTGGAAAAAGACGATGTTGCAGCCGGCCCCGGCCATCCCGGGCAGGACCACCACGTGCGAAACCGAGCTGTCCATGAAGTAGAGTCCGGGCGCTGCGGGGCGTTCCGCGTACTCGAGAACGCCGACGATCGGCGCGGTGCCGCCCTTGTGAACCGCGCCCAGGCTCTTTTCTTCCAGCGTGCTGATGCCGGCCGCGATATTGGCCGGAACGGGATTTATCGTGCGGATGTCCTGGCCGACGCCGCGCGCCACTTCCTCGTGGTTCTCGATCAGCTCCAGGAATTGCCGCCGGACCTGCGGATTGACGCAGCGGTCGGCAAGCTCGTGCTCGGCCCCGATCACCTCGGTCGTTTCGGAGAAAATCGCGGTCCCGCCGGCGTCGACCACGCGGTCGAACATCCGTCCGAGTGAGGGGTTGCCGACCAGACCCGAGGTCGGATCGGAGGCGCCGCACTTGACACCCACCTGCAGATTGGATGCATCAACTTCCCGGCGGCGCTGGGCCGATGCGTCGTGGACCAAGCGCGCCGCCGCCCGGCTGCCCTTGGCGATAGCATCCCATCCGTCGCAGTCGATGATTTCGACCGGCTTGCCGGCCGCGCGGCACGGTTCCTCGGCATGCAAACCGTTGAGCATCCCCTCGTTGATCTTGCCGCCGGCGGTGACGATCACCACCGCGTACACGTTCGGGTTCAACGCCAGACCAACGTGCATGCGGGCGATGGTCTCGCGATCGGAACGCGTCCGGGCGACCCCCAGATCGGCCGAAGTGGGTGTGACCGTGCCGTCGACCATGCTCACGATCTGCTGGCATTCCCAGCCGCCGGGCAGGATCAGGACGTGGTTGCGGGTTCCGGCGCTGCCGTCGGGCCGCGGGTAGCCGAGGAATGTCGCGCTCATCCGGTTCTCCCGGTGTCCCCGCCGGCACGCAATCCGGCCAGGTTGTGTACGTGGACGAGCGTTCCGACCGCGATATCGGCCGTAGCCTGCCCAATCGACGCGCCGTACTTGTAGATCTGTTCGCCGGCCGAAATCTCAGCGATCGCGATCTTGAACCCAAAGGGAATCTTCTCGGCGGCGTTGATCAGCAGCCGGTCCGTTCCCGTATTGATGGTCACCGCCTGGCCGTCCTCGGCCGCGCTGACCATGGTTGCGACGTTATCCTTCGCGGCCAATCTGATGGCGCTGGCGGCGGTCATTCGGCCCCTCGTTCCTACAATTTCGGGTTGCAGCCGAACCCGATCCGGATCATTTGTGGACGACGACCTAGAGTCTAGGCGCCCCGACGCCATCCCCTGGGGGTTTTGGTCATTCGCGCGGGTCGCCTACCTGGTTTTTTCCGACAACCCGATCCTGGCGGTCTGGCTGGGCATAGGGACGATCGCATCTTTCCTGGCCGGCCGCTTCCTGCTGCCCGCTACGCCCGCGTTCGACGCGGCGACCGACTTTGCCGAACTGGGCGACTTCTTCCTGGCCACGGCGGCGATATTCGCGGTCCTGTTCCTGATCGGACTCCTGCTGGAGGTCGGGGTCACCTTCAACGGACTTGCTGCCTACCGCCAGTTCGGGGTCGACCTGCGGGCGGGTTGGCGGGTGATCCAGGGATGTCTGCCGGGAATCTTCCTGTTCGCGCTGTCCTGGTTGGCGTTGGCCCTGGCAATCGGCGCAGTGGTCGGTTTCCTGGCCTTTGTCAATCCCGCGCTGGCGGTGATCGGAGCCCTGCTGGGAGCCGGTGCCGTGGTCGGATATCTGTTCGTCTCGTTCTATTTCGTACCGCTGCTGGTAGACACCGGCGCCAGCGTGCCCAACCTGCTGCGCGAATCATTGCGCCTGGCGCGCCTGACCGGATCCGAAATCGTGCTCTACTGGATCGTTTCCGTCGCCGCCGCGATCCTGACCTCGCTGATTACCTCCGAAAGCGGGATTTTGAGCGTCGTGGCCCTGGTGGTCGCCAATCTGGCCAACATGCTGCTGCTGACTTTCCTGGCGGTCCTGCGCTGCATCATCTACGAGAACTCGGTCGAGCGGTTCGCGCCCGAATCCGAGCCCTAGCCGAGCGCTTCAGCCGGTCCGGGACACGCGGTAACGCAGGAACAGTTCCTGGCCTTCGCGCCGGACGTCGGCCAGTTCCAATCGCGGCACGTTTTCCGGGGAGAACGGCGAGCGGCCTCCGATCAGACGCAGGCCGTCGGGATCGCCCAGCAGGCGTGGCGCAACGGTGAGCAGCAATTCATCTACCAGTCCGGCTTCCAGCAGCGAACGAAGCAGGGTCGGACCGCCCTCGCAGAGGACCCGCCGCACTCCGCGACACTCCCCCAGGCGGGCCAGCACCGCCGCCAGATCCATCGGCCGCTCCGGGAATTCCCAGACATCACAGACTGCCGCGACCGCCGGGTCGAGGAGTTCCGGGGAGGGCGTGCAGATCAGCGGGCGGTGGTGCCCGTCGGCACCGGCCACCATGGCCGCGGCGGGATCGATGTTTCCGCGATTGGTAACCGCCACCACCAACGGTGGCGAACGGCCCAGTTCGGCCAGCGCGGCCAGCAACGTGGGGTTGCCGAGATCGCGGCGCGGGTTGATTTCGAGGGTCCTGGATCCGCGCAGGATGGCATCGAAGTGAATACGCAGCCGGCGCATGCTGCGACGGTCGGCCGGGCCGGAAAAATGCCGGTAGCCCGGCCCCGGTTTGCGCGCCGAGCCATCCGCGGTGATGATGAAATTGGCGGCCACGAACGGGCGTTGCGCGGTCCCGGCCGGGAAACTCGCCCGGTCGTACACACCGGGCGGATCGAAATCGTCCATCGCTGGCTGCCAGCTTCCCATAGGCCCAAAACTGCCCCATGCTAATCGTCCGGACTCCCTAGTGCCCAACCGCCTGGCCAAAGCAACCAGCCTGTACCTTCGCCAACACGCCGACAACCCGGTCGACTGGTACGAGTGGGGGGAGGAGGCGTTCGCCGCCGCTCGCTCCCAGAACAAGCCGATCTTCCTTAGCGTGGGTTACTCGGCCTGCCACTGGTGCCACGTGATGGCCCACGAGTCGTTCGAGGACCCGGCCCTGGCCAGTCAGCTCAACGCCGATTTCATTTCGATCAAGGTGGACCGCGAAGAGCGGCCCGACGTGGATTCGATATACATGAACGCGGTCGTCGCCCTCTCCGGCCAGGGCGGCTGGCCGATGAGCGTTTTCCTAAAACCCGGCGGCGAGCCCTTCTACGGGGGCACCTACTTTCCGCCGCAATCGCGCTACGGAATGCCTTCGTTCTCGCACCTGCTCGAACAGATCGCGGACGCCTGGCGCGAGCGGCGCGAGGACGTGGACAGTTCGGCCGGGCAGCTGGTGGAACGCCTCAACCAGTTCGAGAGCCTGGGCGGCGTCGAGCTGCCCGAAGACCTGGCCATGCGCGCGGCTACCGCCATCTGCGCCGGATTCGACTACGAGAACGGCGGCTGGGGCGACCAGCCCAAGTTCCCTATGGCCATGACGATCGATTTCCTGCTGGGACGGTTCGCCCAGGCCGGCGACCGGCCGGCCCTGGAGACCGCGCTGCGATCGCTTGACCGGATGGCCCTGGGCGGGATATTCGATCACCTCGGCGGCGGCTTTCACCGCTACTCGGTCGACGCCGTCTGGCTTGTCCCGCATTTCGAAAAAATGCTCTACGACAACGCCCAGCTATCCGGCTGCTACCTGCACGCCTGGCAGCTGACCGGCAACCAGCGCTACCTGGACGTGGCCCGGCGCACGTTCGACTACGTGCTCTCGGAAATGCGCGGCCCGCAAGGCTGGTTCTACGCCGCCCAGGACGCCGACTCGGAAGGCGTGGAGGGCAAGTACTACCTCTGGGATCTGGACGAGGTCCAGCAGCTCCTGGGTGATGACGCCAAGGCCGTCTGCAGCTACTTCGACGTGACCCTGGGCGGGAATTTCGAGGGTCGCAACATACTGCACGAACCGTCCGACCCTGCGCCGCTGGCCAGCCGCCTGGGAATCTCCACCGGGCAGCTGCTGGCCAAGGTGGCAGCCGCCCGCGAGACGCTGCTCGGCGCCCGCCGGTCCCGCATCGCGCCGGCGACCGACCGCAAGGCGGTCGCTTCCTGGAACGCGCTCATGCTCTCGAGCCTGGCCCAGGCCGGGGCGGCGCTCGATGAGCCCACCTATCTCGAGGCGGCGCGGGCGAACGCCGAATTTCTGCTCGATCAGATGTCCCCTGACGGGAAACTGGTCCACTCCTGGGCGGAAGGTCGGGCCGGGAAGGTCGGATTCCTGGAGGACTACGCTGCGCTCGGGGATGCGCTGCTGACCCTGTACGAGGCCGATTTCGAACCGCGCTGGTTCGGGTTGGCCCAGGACCTGGCCGAGGCGATCCTGGAGCGATTCGTGGACGCCGACGGCAACCTGTGCGACACCGCTACCGGGCAGGACGACCTGATCGTGCGACCGCGCCGCCGCGAAGACAACGCCACTCCCGCGGGGGCGTCCCTGGCCGCCAGGCTCATGCTGCGCCTCTGGGCGCTTACCGGCCGTGAGGAGTGGCGCGAGCGGGCCGAGGCGGCGATTCCGGGACTGGGCGAGACTTTCATCCGCCACGGAACCGCGTTTTCAATGTGGCTGCAATCGGTCCTCTGGCTCGATGGGCGGGCCCAGCAGGTGGCCATCGCCGGTGAGAAGGACTCGGCCGAGGTCCGCGCGCTGGTGGAGCAGGTGCGCGCCAACTGGCGCGCCGACCGCGTGCTGGCGGTCGGCGGGGAGGACGGACCGCCGCTACTGGACGGCCGCGAGCCGATCAACGGCCGGGCAACCGCCCATGTCTGCCGGCGGTTCGTCTGCCAGCAGCCGGTGACCGATCCCGGGGAACTGCGCTCCCAACTCCGGGACGAGACCGGCTGACCAAGGCGCCGGAATCACGGCGCAATCAGGCGTTCAGCCCCCGGCCAGCATGGCGTGCTCGGTCTGGTGGGCCCGCACCCAGTCCCAGTCGATCGTCACCCCGAGCCCGGGACCGTCGGGGGCGTACACGTTGCCGTTGGAATCGATCGAGTCCAGGTTGTCGGCAAAGTCCGCGTACACGGGATGGTGCGGTGCGTTGGTCTTGACGTTGGGATGGACCAGGCCCAATTCGTAGTAATTGGTGTTGCGGATCGCCGACATCAGATGGCGGTGCACCGGGCCGGGCGTGTGCAGCTCCACGTCCAGCCCGAGTCCCTCGGCGGCGTGCGCGATCTTCATTACTCCGGTCACCCCGCCATCCTGGTAGGCGCCGGCACGGACGAAGTCGGTCGCGTCGGCGATGGCGAAGTTGATCGTCTGCTCCGGCAGCCGGATATGTTCGGTCTGCAGTAGCGGGGTCTTTATCAACTGGCGCAGCTTGCGATGGGCCAGCGTCGCAACGCCGCCGTCCTGGTAGGCGTCCTCGAGCCAGAAGAAGTTGGCCTCGTCGCAGGCCCGCCCCACTGCCAGCGCCTGGCCGAAAGTGGCCAGCTCGCAGGCCGGGTCCAGCATCAGGTCCATCCGGGCGCCGACCGCCGCCCGCACCGCCAGGATGTTGTCGATTTCCCGCTGCACGTTCGATCCGGCCAGGCCCCAGCCGTGAATTTTGAAGGCCGGATAACCCATATCGCGGCAGCGGACCGCGAACTCGGCGAACTGGTCCGGGGTGGTGAGCCCGCCGTTTTCGTCGCCGTGGACAGTCGACGCGTAAGCGGCCAGCGGTCGGCGGGTGCCGCCGAGCAGGCGGTAGAGCGGTTCGTCGTACATCTTGCCGGCGATGTCCCAGAGGATGATGTCGATCACTCCCACGCCGGTCATGTCGAACTGGCGCAGGGCGCGCTTGGTCTCGTTGTAGATCTGCTCGCGCGCGGTCACGTCCTTGCCGATCAGGTAACCGGCGCACATTGCCACCTGGGTCCGCGCCGGAGGGGCGTGGATGGGGAATTCGCCAGTGATGCCGGCGTCGGTGTGGATCTGGATGATGGCTCCGACCTGCTTGAGCTTGTCGCCCGGCGCGTAGACCAGATTGAAGCCGTGGCGGTCGGTACCCATGTCGTCGGTTAAGAACTCGTATGTCGTCATTTCGACGCCGGTGATGACGGGTCCGCTTCTCATGGCCGGTTCCTTTGCATTTGGTCCGCCGACGGCGAATCCCTCGGTGGTTTCAGCGCCAGACCATTTTCAAGTGCCGGTTCCCTGATCTGCGCCGCCCGCGACTCGCTTGAGTTCGGCGATTTCGGCTCGCGTGAGATCACGCTGCTGGCCCGGTCGCAGGGAGTCGATCCGCAGGCCGGCGAATTCGGTCCGCACCAGGCGCCTGACCCGCTTCCCGCAGGCGGCGAGCATGCGCCTAATCTGGCGGTTGCGCCCCTCCCGCAGGGTCATCGCCAGGACGGTGCGGTCGCCGTTCTGGGATCGCACTCGGACTTCGGCCGGGCGAGTTCGGCGGTCGCCGATCACCATCCCTTTCCGCAGTCGCAGCAGGTCGCCGCCGGCCAACTGACCATCGACCGTGACCAGGTAGCGGCGCCGGTGACCAAAGCGCGGGTGGGTGAGTCGATTGGCCAGTTCACCGTCGTTGGTCAGCAGCACCAGCCCTTCCGACAAGCGGTCAAGGCGCCCGACCGGAAATACCCGCACCTTGGGATCGACAAGGTCGAGAACGGTTTTGCGGCCGCGGTCGTCGGCGGCGGTCGTTAACACCCCGCGCGGTTTGTTCAGCAGGATGTACTCCAGCGCTGGTGCGCGATCTTGCAGCAACCGGCCGTCGAATTCGATCCGGTCCGATCGCGCATCGACGATCTGGCCGACGTGGCCGGGTTCCCCGTTTACTAGCACCCGGCCGGAGGCGATCGCATCCTCCATCGCTCGCCGCGACCCCAGCCCATTGCGGGCCAGAACGACGTGCAAACGGAGGCTAGAGTCCTTTTGCGGACGATCGTTGGATTTCACCAGGGCTAATCCGCTCCCGGCCTACCGTGCTCATTCCGAGAAACCACTCGCTTCGGCTGCCGGGTCCAATTCCCCGGATCTCGGGGAGAAGCCGCGCCTCGCCCTGAATTCGAGGGAGTCATCCGGCCGGTCAACAGGCCGGTCAACTTCCGGGCTGGTTCATACTCCCGCCATTGGCTCCTGGACAGTGGCACGCCGGTTTGATCTGAAATGCTCGACTCCGGCGCAGTCGCTCCGCCGGTCGCGCACGAGGGTGCGACCGCACGGACGGGGAACCGGAGACCTTGCTGATCGAATTTGAAATCCGGCCCGGGACTCGCAGACCGATGTGCCTTCGGCGCCTGGTCGCCCCACCCATCCAAGCGTGGCTTGGAATCCATCAAGCAAACAGCATCTTGGCATCGTAGCTCGCCAGTCGCCGATCGGATGTCACCAGGACTAGCCCCCTCGCCAGCGCTTGAGCGACCAGCATCCGGTCGAAAGGGTCTCGGTGGTGCCGGGGCAGCTCGCCGGCCAAGCGGGCGTCAGCTGCATCGATGGCGAGCCCTTCGAAACCGTCGTTGTCGATGTCGAATACCTCGTTTCCGACCCGGAGTTTTCCAAGCGATCGCTTCACGCTGATTTCCCAAATGGTGGCCGCGCTCACAAACACTGCGTTTTCCGGGTCGGCGATTGCGCCGACGGCCGAATCGGACAGCGACTGCCCCGCTACCCACCGCAGCAGCACGCTCGTGTCCAACAAGACGTTCACGATGAACCCGAATCCGCGCCTTCGAAATCCGCGACGACCCCCGCGGGCGTCTCGTCAAAGTCCGGAGCTACCCACACCGTGCCGCCTAACCTGCCTGGTCGGCGAGGAGTCTGCGGAAACGTGTATGGCACCAGACGCGCAATTGGCCGCCCGGCCCTTCCTAGCACCAACTCTTCGCCGTCGGCAACTCGGTCCAGGAGCTTCGACAAATTCGTCTTGGCCTCATAGACGTTGATAACCATCTGAACCTCTCGGTCACAGTCTTATTGGTCTGGTCTAGTCTAGTCCTTCCAAAAGAATTGATTTTCGATGAGCAATATCGAATCCGCCCGCCAGGTGGTGAGCCGGTTCTGCGAGCGCCGTCCGCGTTTCCGCCAGATTCCTTGACCAAGGTCGGCGACTCACCGGCCGGTTGCGTTTCCGGCAGCTTTATCGACCCCGGGTCGTGGCACACCGAGGCCCTGATTCCAAGTCTGGGAAAAGGCGGTCCAGTAGTCGGACAACAGACTGGAATTGCGCGGGGAGGTCCCAGTTCCACATCCGAGGCGGGCCGGTTGCAGGCCGATGATTCGGCGCGTAAGGCCGACTGGCGGAGACCCACTAAAATGCGGCCACTTCGCCGCATCTGCCGGGTAATGGCCATCTCCGACAACGACTCAATTCTGTTCGCCGAGGTCTCCGAGCAAATCGCCGCGCTGCGCGGCGGGCATATCTCGCCGGTTGAATTGGTCGAGGCGCACCTTGGCCGGATCGAGAGCCAGCCGGCATTCTCCGATGCCTGGATGGAGGTGTTCGCCGAATCGGCGCTGGAGCAGGCCGCCGCCCTGGGTTCGTCCGACCTTGAGAAGCCTCTGGGCGGCATTCCGGTCGCCTCCAAGGATCTATTCGACATCGCCGGGATGGTGACCACCGCGGCCTCGCCCACCCGCCTGGGGGCGGCGTCTGCGCCGGAGGACTCCCACGTAATAGCCCGCCTGCGCCAAGCCGGCGCAATCATCCTCGGCAAGACCGTGCTGCACGAATTCGCTTTCGGCGTGACCGGAGTGAACCCGCATTTCGGGACGCCCCCCAACCCGTGGCGGCGCGACCGGGTGCCGGGTGGGTCTTCCTCCGGGTCGGCGGTCGCGGTTGCGATCGGTGCCGCGCCGCTGGCGCTGGGCTCGGACACCGGCGGATCGATCCGCCTGCCGGCCGCCTTGTGCGGTATCAGCGGCCACAAACCCACCTACGGATTCGTCTCTAAACGTGGCGTTTTTCCGCTGTCGCTGAACCTGGACCACGCGGGCCCGATGGCCCGGTCCGCGCAGGACTGCGCGATCATGCTCGATGCCATCGCCGGCTACGACCCGCGCGACCCGTACTGCCCGCCGGGCGAGCGCATCAAGACTGAGGAACGAATTGGCCGGTCGATCGCCGGCTGGAGGATCGCCATTCCCGACGATGAACACTTCGCCGACCTTCAATCCGAAGTCGGGTCCGCGATCGAGCGCGCCATCGCGACCCTGGGGGAACTTGGGGCGGTGCTGGTGGAAGTGCCGATGCCCTGGGCCGGTCCGGCTTTTGCCAACAATTCCGCAATGGTGCCGGCCGAGGCCGCCTACATCCATCGCGAGCTGCTGGGGGACTCGGACCTCGGCCGGGTCTCGCCCGACACCCAGGCCCGGCTGCGGGCGGCTTTTGCGACCTCGGCAGTCGACTACCAGGAACGCGTTGACCGCCGCGCCGAGATCGTCCGGGCCGCCGAGCTGCTCCTGACCGAATACGATCTTCTGCTGACCCCGAGCTGCTACCGCACGGCGGGACTGCTCGAAGGCGCCGACACCCGGCGCTACCTGCGCGACGTGGCTTTTACCGGAATTTTTGACCAGACCGGCCAGCCTTCAATCTCGGTGCCGTGCGGGTTCGACTCCGAGGGCCTGCCCATCGGTCTCATGCTCACCGCCCGGCGCTGGCGCGACGACCTGCCGCTCACCGCCGCCCACGCTTTCCAGCAGGCCACCAGCTGGCACCGCGCCCGGCCCCGGTTGGACTAGCCGGGCGGTGGCCGACCAACTCTGCTACCTGGGGCTGGCCGAGGCGGCCCGCCTGATCCGCGATCGCCGCCTCGGATCGCGCGAGCTCGTCCAGGCCTGCATTGACCGCTACAACGCCCTGCCGCCGCACCAAAGCGCTTTCATAGACCACCAGGCCGAGGCCGCGCTTGCCGCCGCCGACGATTGCGACCGCAACGACTCGGCGGCAACCGGCGTACTGGCCGGGATCCCGCTGGTCCTGAAAGACAACCACGACGTTGTCGGCCGCGCCTACAGCGGCGGATCGTTGGTCCTATCGAGCGATCCGGCCCCGGCTGACTCGAGCCCGGTGCGGCAGCTCAAGTCGGCCGGCGCGATCATCGTCGGATTCGCCAACATGCATGAACTGGGGTTCGGCGCGTCCAACATCAACCGGCACTTCGGCACTCCGGCCAACCCCTGGGACCGGGAGCGGGTGCCGGGCGGATCTTCGGGCGGGACCGCGGCGGCGGTCGCGGCCGGCATGGCGGCCGGCGGGACAGGTACCGACGCCGGCGGTTCGATCCGCACCCCGGCCGCGCACTGCGGAATATGCGGCCACAAGCCGACCTTCGGTCTGGTCGCAAAGTACGGGGTTCTTTCGCTCACCCCGAGCCAGGGCGTAGTCGGGCCGCTGGCTCGCTCGGCCGAAGACCTGGCGCTGCTGCTGACCGCCTTGACCGGGCATGATCGGCGCGATCCCTATAGCGTCGACGTCGGCCAGATCGATCACCGCGCCGTCCTGAAACTGGGCGTGGGCGGCAGACGTCTGGCAGTCCCCACCGAGCATTTCTTCGACGATCTGCCGCCCGAGATAGTTGCCAACGTCGAGGCCGCGATCTCGGTCTGGGAGTCGCTGGGGGCCGAAATCCACCGCGTCCCGACGCCCTGGGCCGCGCCGGCGGTCGAACCGAACCGCCAACTTACCGCGATCGAAGCCGCGCACCAGTTGCGCCATCTAATGGCGGACGATGCGCGTTTCTCGCAGCTGGCCGCCGACGTGCAGCACCGACTGCTCGAATCGGCCACCGCTACCTCGGGGCGCTACCTGGAACTCATGGATCGAATGAGAGCGCTCACCCGCGCCGCCGAGGATTTCTTCGACGACTACGACGCCCTGATCACGCCCACCAACTACACCACCGCCGGACGGGCCGACAACCCTGACCTGATTACCGAGTACCTGCGTATGGACGCTATTCCCGGGGTATTCAATCTCACCCGGCAACCCTCGGTGGCGATCCCCAGCGGTTTCGATTCGCAGGGCCTGCCCACCAGCGTCTTGATCTCGACCCGCCAGTTCGGCGATGCGATGGCGCTGCGGATCGCCCATGCGTTTCAGCAGGTCACCGATTTCCACGTCCGCGTGCCGACCGCCGTTGGCTGAATTCGGGTGGCAGCCGTGCCAGAATTTTTTGGAGCGATGCGACCCGTAGATTCCAAGCTACCCGGTCGATAGCCGCCGCGGGGGCGCAGCTGAGATGAGTTCGAATCAGAACTGGGAAGACGAAATCCGCGAGATACTGCGGCGCAAGCAGTTCGAGGATCCGCCGCCCACCGGGCCCCGGCCGCTGGACCGCATAGGCGATTTCGTCAAGTCGCGTTTCGCCACGCCGGGTCAGATGGCCACAACCGGGGCGGTCCTGCTGTGCGTCTCGCTGCTGCTGGCCATCTTCCCGGTCATGCGCCTGGTGGTCCCGCTGACGGCCACCGCCGGAGTGATCATGCTTTTTGTCGCCTATCTGTCAGTCGTCGGATTTGGGAAACGGGGCCGACCGCGAGGCAAAAAAATGTGGCGTGGACGGCTGGTCAATGACCGGCCCCAGCCGGGCCGCCTGGGAAGGTTCCTCGATCGCTGGCGGCGCGGTTAGATGAGCAACGCGCTAAAGGTCGCTGAAATCCAATCCGGTACCCGTATCGACGGCGTGATGTTGCTGAGCACGTCCGAACGCCGGCAGGACCGCAACGGAAACGATTACTGGCAGGGCGAACTCAAGGGGGCAGATCGCCAGAGTGTGGTGGCCCGGTTCTTCCGCCCGCCGGAATCGGCATTCGAGCTCGAACCCGGCAGCGTGGTTGAGGTGCGCGCGCAGGCCGACACGTTCCGCGATCAGCTGAACCTGAAGATCGAGTCGATTGCGGCGGTTCCCGACGCCGCCGCGGTCGAAGACTTCAGCCCGTCCTCGGCGCGCGACCCGCAGGCGATGTTTGCCGAGTTAGACGCCTATCTGGACAAGTTGCAGGAGTCGTCACCGACTATCGCGGCGGTGTGCGCCGGCGTTCTGGCGCGTGAGGAAGTCGCGAGTGGGATTACCCACTGGTGGGCGGCCCAGCGGCGCCATCACGCCTTCCGCGGTGGATTGCTCGAACACATCCTGGAGATGCTGGCCCTGGCCGAAACCCTTTGCGATCTTTACCGGGAACTGGACCGCGACCTGGTGCTCGCCGGTTGCATCCTGCACGACCTGGGCAAGCTGGTCGAACTCGCCCCGCGCGGCGCCGAATACGGTTATTCGGCCGCCGGGTCGTTGGTCGGACACATCGCAATTTGCGACAGCTGGGTGGCCGAAGCGTGCGCCGAGGCAAGTGCCGACGAGGAGTTGACCATGCGACTGCGCCATCTGGTGCTGTCCCACCACGGCGAGCGGACCATGGGCGCGGTGGTCGAGCCGGCCACGCCGGAGGCGATGGCGCTGCACCTGCTCGACTACCTTTCCTCGCAACTGCGCCAGGCAGTCGACGCGGTCGAAGAACTGGGTTCACCGGGCGCGGTCAACGCGGAGGGAATGGCCAACCGCCGCGACTGGCGTTTCCAACGCTTCTGGTACGGGGGCTCGGGCGAGGCCGAATAGTTCGCACTAGCCGCGCGCCGCCAGGACGTTGATCTCGCTGCGCCGGAGCAGTAGCAGCAGCGCCGGGACCAAGCAGGCGGCCATGAGCCCGATCGCCGGACCAACTCCCAGCCAGGGTGTAAACAGCGAACCGAAGACCAGCGGACCCATCGCGGCCCCGGTCCCCATGAACAGCCCCGAAATCCCGTATACCGTACCCCGATCGGCGGGGTCGGACGCGAACGCGATCAGGGTCCGGCCGAGGGGATTGATCAAACCGGCGCAAAACCCCTGCAAGGCGCGAGTCCACATGAACAGCGACAGGTCGCCGGTGAACCCCTGCGGCAGAAACAGGACCACCATGCCCAGGATTCCGGCGAACAGTACCTGCCGGTAACCCCAGCGGTCGGCGAGACGCGAGGCCAGCAGCACTCCGGCAAACATCGTCGCCGCGAAGATGCTGGCCGCCAGACCGGTGAAAAGGGGTACCCGCTCGGGGGCGGCCATCTCCTGAATCCGCAACGGAATGATGTAGTTGATGCCCAGGTTGGTCATCCAGAATCCGCCGCTCAGCAGGAACGCGAAAAGCACGGTCGGGTTGACCGTCGAGCGCGCCCGGCCAAAGCTCCCGGCCATCCGGCGCAGCGGGCTCAGACGGGTCGGGGCCGCCAGCGCTGGCGGGCGCAGGAAGCGCTCGCGCGCAAAAAGCAGCACGAGCAGGGCGCCTAGCAGCCCGAACCCGCCGCCGACCACGAATGTCTCGCGGATGCCGATCGCGGCCGCCAGCAGGCCGCCCGCCGCCAGTCCGACGACGCTGCCCAGCACCTGGGCGGCATCGATCCAGCCCACAACCATCGCCAGGCGGCGCCGCGGAGTCACCGAGGACACCAACGCCAGGGCCGCCGATCCCGGGCCGGCCAGAAGACCGCGGCCCATGATGATCAGGAAGACCACCGGAGCCGAATTCGCAAACGGCACCAGCAGCGTTCCCAGCGCCGAAAGCGCGATCCCGCGCACCGCCATCGGCTTGCGACCGACGCGGTCGCCGAGCATCCCCCAAAACGGCGCCCCGGCCGCGAATGCCAGACCCTGGATGAATCCGATGTAACCGGCCCAGATCGCCGATTCTCCGGGCGAGAGGCCAATCTCCTGCAGGTACAGGACCAGGAACGGCATGAAGAACGAGAGGTTGGCGTAGGTGGCGAACATCCCCCCGACCACCGCCAGCGCGGTCCGCATCCAGGCGGTTCCGAGATCGGAAAGCACGGGCCGCAGCACCGTCATCGCACTGGCCGCCCGTTCGGGGGCGAACCCGGAACCGGAATCCTGACGATCAACTCTTCAATCCGGATCCGGCGCAGCCCGGCAACCGGCCACTGCCCAACGGGGTCCGCAAGCCGCTAGCCGCGCGCCGCCAGGGCGTTGATTTCGCTGCGCCGGAGCAGCGACAGCAGGGCCGGCAGAAAACACAGCGCCCCGAGCATGAACGCCGGTCCGACTCCGATGGTCGCCGTCAGCAACGTGCCGTACAGCAGCGGCCCGGTGGCCGTTCCGACCCCGCCGAACACCCCGGAGAGTCCGTAAACCGTACCGCGATCGGCGCGGTCGGAGGCAAACGCGATCAGGGCGCGTCCCAACGGCATGACCAGGCCGGTGCAAAAACCCTGCAGCGCGCGGGCCAGCATGAACGGCCACAACTCGCCGACAAGTCCCTGAGGCAGGAACAGGACGGTTGTGCCGATGAGGCCCGCAAACAGTACCTGTCGGTAACCCCAGCGGCCGGCCAGTCGCGCCGCCAGTAGGACTCCGCCGAACATTGCCGCGGCGAACACGCTGGCGGCCAGGCCGGTGAACAAAGCCACTTGGCCGGGCTGCGCAATCTCCTGCACCCGCAGTGGCATGATGTAGCCGGTGCCCTGCTGCGACATCCACACTCCCGAACTGAGCAGGAATGCGAAGACGATGGTCGGGTTCAGCGTCGAGCGCGCCTGGGTCAGCGCGCCGCCAAAGCGTCGCATCAGGTTCCGGCCGGACGGCCCGCGGAACTTTTCCGGCCGGACGAAATCTTCGCGCGCCATCAGCAACACCAGCAACGAACCCAGCAGGCCGAAGCACCCTCCGGCGACAAACGTTTTCTGGATTCCGATCGTTGCCGCCAAGATTCCACCGGCGGCGAGGCCCAGGCTGATCCCGAGCACCTGGGAGGCATCGATCCAGCCCAGGACCATCGCCAAACGGTCGCGCGGGGTCACCGCCGACACCAGCGCGACCGCGGCGGTCCCCGGGCCGGCCAGGAACCCGCGTACCAGGATGACCAGCAAGACCGCTAGGGCCGAGTCGAATAACGGCAGCAGCAGCATTCCGATCGACGATGCGGCCATCGCCCGCACGACCATCGGCTTGCGGCCGACGCGGTCGGCCAGCATGCCCCACAGCGGCGCCGAGGTCGCGAACCCGACTCCCTGGACGAAACCGATGTAACCGACCCAGGCCGCCGATTCGGTAGGGCTCAGCCCCAGGTCCTGGAGGTGCAGCGCCAGGAATGGGACAAAGAACGAGTAGCCACAGAACGTGGCAAACATTCCCCCGACCACCGCGATCGCGTTGCGAACCCACGGGGTGCCCAGGTCGGCGCGTTCGATCGGTCGCGTTGGCGCCAAATTAACTCTCCGCCCCGGGGCGCGAAGATGGCGCGGCGAAGGCGCTGCGCTTGCTGGCGGCGGGTCGGCGGGTGGGCAATTGCCCCGGTCGCATTGGCCTGACTGGTGGCCTTCGATACGGCTGCTGGCGGCCCGTCGCCGGGCCGGTTTCCAGTCTATGGCCCGGGCCCTCGCGGGGGCAATTCCGGCCTGCGCGGCTAGAATCGCGGCGCCTCGGAAAACCCTGAGCGGAGACCCCCAAACTGGCCTTTGATTTCATCGTGATCGGCGGCGGGTCAGCCGGTTATCACGCCGCCAGCACCGCCTCCTCGGCTGGACTGCGGGTGGGGTTGATCGAGTCCGCCGAGCGCTTCGGCGGACTGTGCATCCTGCGAGGATGCATGCCGACCAAAACCCTGCTGCGCTCGGCCGAAATCGCCCAATTGGTGCGGGAATCCGACCAACTCGGGATACGCAGTTCCAGTCCGAGAGTCGATTGGCCGGCGGTCCGGCAGCGCAAGGACGAGCTGGTCGAGGAATTTGCCAGCTACCGCCAGGTTTCGGCCGAAAAGCTGGCCAACGTCGAAATAATCCGCGGCCGCGCCGAATTCCTTGGTCCAGACTCAATCGAGGTCGGCGGACAGGTGCTGAACGCGCCCAAATTTGCCGTCACCACCGGTTCGGAAATCGCCATACCGCCGCTGCCGGGACTTGAAGATGTCGGTTACATCGATTCCGACGAGGCCCAGACGTTGGACCGCCTGCCCGAATCACTGCTGGTCATCGGCGGTGGCGCGGTAGCGCTCGAATTTGCCCAGCTGTTCCTGCGGCTGGGCGTCGCGGTAACCGTCGTCCAGCGCTCGGCCCACGTGCTTTCAGGAATGGACTCGGCAATAGGAATCGCCCTGGCCGGATACCTTGAGCGCGAGGGCATGACGGTCGTCACCGAGACCGACATCCTGGGGTTTGAACGCGCGCCCGACGGCCGCAAACAGGTCAGGGTCAACACCCCGTCCGGAGAACGCACATTCGCGGCCCAGGAGATCCTGGTCGCGCTGGGCAGACGCCCGGCCACCCGCGGGCTCGGATTGGACCGCGCCGGGGTAGACACCGATCGCGGCTGGATCCTGGTCAATACCCGGATGCAGACTTCAAACCCCAACATCTACGCCGCCGGCGATTGCATCGGGCCCGAGGTCGGGCCACTGCAGGTGGTGCACACGGCGGTCCAGCAGGGCCAGATCATCGGCAACAACGTGGCCGAGAGAAAGCCCCAGGAATTTGATCTGCGGGTGGTCCCGCAGGCGGTCTTTACCGATCCGTCGGTCGGCGTAGTCGGACTTTCCGAAGTCGAAGCCCGGGACCGGCACTCCTCGGTGATAGTGGCCCAGGAGACTTTCGAGGATCAGGGCAAAGCCCTGACGATGGGCCAGAACAAGGGCCTGGTGAAGATGGTCGCAGACGGGGTCACCGGGGAGCTTCTGGGGGTTCACGTCCTGGGACCCGAAGCCGCCGACCTGATCCACGAAGCGGTCGTGGCGATGCACTATCGGGCCACAGTGGACGATTTCGCCCGCATCCCGCACCTGCATCCGACCCTGGCCGAAATCATGGTGGACCCGGCCGAAGAACTGGCCGAAATGCTGGCGATGCCAGCGCCCGCGCGGTAGCGGGCCGAGATGGCTGCACGCGCCCGCCGCGACCTGCGCGAACGCATGCAGGAAGCCGCCCTGACCAGCTGGGAGGAAGTAGGCAACGAGGACCTGGCGATATTCCGAATCGCCCGAACCGACGGAGAACCCTTCTTTCAGTTCCGGGCCGGCCAGTACGCGCAACTGGCATTCTGGGACCAGCCGGACGGCGATCCGCGCCCGCGCCAGCTGTCTATTGCCTCGGCCCCGTACGACCGCTCGGAACTCGAGTTCTACGTCGTGCTGGTACGCGACGGCGGACCCGACGGCGAGAGCCTGGGCTATTTCACCGGCACCCTCTGGCAGCACCGCAATGTCGGCGACACCCTGCTATTCATGGGCCCGGCCGGCCGCTTTGACCTGGGGCGAACCAGCGAGCCGGAGGTGATCTGCGTGGCCACCGGAACCGGGCTGGCCCCCTATGTGGCGATGGCGCGCCAAGCCCGCTCGGAACTGGAGGAAGGCGTTCTCCCGGAGCGCCGCCTGACCGTGATACACGGCGTCAGCTACGCCCGCGAACTGGGCTACCGGGCCGAACTCGAGGCGTTGGCGGCCATCCCCGAATTGGGCCTGACCTACATCCCGACCGTTTCGCGGCCCGATTCAGACCCGGATTTCGAGCCGTCGCTGGCGCGCGGGCGGGCCAACGACGTCCTGCGCCTGCTCCTGGACTGTCCGCCCAGCGGGCGGGTCGAACCTCAGCTGCCCGACGGCCATGGCGAAGTCATCAAGGACCGGCTGGGCCCGGGCCGCAGCGCCTTCTACCTCTGCGGCAACCCGGACATGATCAGCGACCTCAAGGAGGCCCTGGGTCCACTCGGCTATCAGCTCTCGGGCCGCGGCGCGCAGGTAATCACCGAGGACTATTGGTAGGCGATTCCAGCCCCGGCCAGGGTTTCGCGGCCGGTTGTCCGGCGACGGTAAACGCAAAATAGTTCTGGCGCGATCGGCGGACCGTTGCTGTAGACCGCAAGAACGTGAAAAATCGGAGCGAACATGACCCAGGAACTGCCGGCCGGACTGATTGAGAAACTGGCCGCTATCGACAGTCCGACGATCTGCAACGCGATCGAGCCCTTCAAAGTGCGCGGTCGCCACGACGGCTACCTGGGCCCCGAAATCGGCTGCTATTTCCCGGAAATGGACCCGGTCTGCGGTTACGCCGTCACCTGCACCGTTCGCAGCATCGCCGATGACGGCGACCAACGGATCGAAATGCGGCTCAAGTTCTTCGAAGCGCTCGAGGCCGCGCCCAAGCCGGCGATTTGCGTATTCAAGGACGTGTCCGACAGCCCGGGACGCGCCTCGCAATGGGGCGAGGTTTACACGACGGCGGTCAAATCTTTCGGGGCCATAGGGGTCGTCACCGACGGCGTGATCCGCGATCTGGCCGAAATCGCCGAGATCGGTGGAGTGCAGTTTTTCGCCGCCGGCACCTGTGTCTCGCACGGCCAAATGGCAACCGTGGCGGTGAACGAACCGGTCCAGATCTCAGGCTGCTGGATCAATCCCGGCGACATCCTGCACGGCGACCGCAATGGGGTGACCAAGATTCCCCACGAGATCGCCGACCAGTTGCCCGGCGCGGTCGAAGACGTGCGCAAGCGCGAGGGGGAAATGCTGGCCAAGTTCAAGCCCGGCATGACCACTGAAGACCTGCGCAAAATCTGGGCCTACCGCTAGATAACAGTTGGCGGCGAGGGACCGGGCCCGGACCGACCCTGAACAGCTCGCAGCGCTCCTGGCCGGATTGCCGATCGGGGTTGAATTCCACGACCGGATAGATTCCACCAACACCCGCGCCCGCAACCTGCTGGTGGAAGGATTGGTGGTTCCGCGCGCCATATTCGCGGACGGGCAGAGCGCGGGGCGCGGCCGGGCCGGAACCCGCTGGCACTCCCCGTACGCCGAGGGCCTGGCGCTAAGTTACGCCCTGCCCGGAGCGCGGCGCGAGCCGGCCGACCTCGTCCGCAGCGCCTGCCTGGCGCTTTGCCGGGCGCTGTGCCGCTGCGGATGCACCGCTATCGGAATCAAGTGGCCCAACGACGTGATGCTGGCTGGCCGCAAGACCGGCGGGATCCTGATCGAATCGGCCGGGGGCGGCTGGATTGTCGGGATCGGGGCGAACCTGAATAACGATCCCCGCGAACTGCCCGGGCTTACCTACCCGGCGGCGTCGGCGCGCGGGCAGCTAGGACGCCCGGTCGACCGCACCGCGGTGGCGGCCGACGTGATGGTCGGTCTTCACGCCAACCTAGCCGACCTGCCGGCGGGGTCGGGGCGGCAGCACCGCCGCTGGGTGGAGCTTTCAGTCCTGCTAGGGCGCAGGATCCGCCTGCTCGACGCCGGTCGGTCTTTCACCGGGGTTGTGACCGATCTCGGGACCGACGGCTCCCTGGAACTTGAGGACGGCGGTGTGCGCCGCCGGCACCGCACCGGCAGCGTCGACGAGGTGTTTGCCAACCGCTGAGCGAACTGCCATGACGCGCACGCCCGGACGGGCCGCTCACCAAATAAAATCGGAACCAACCGCCAAAATCTCATAAATCCCGAGCAGTGACCGTGCCCGCCGACGCCAATCAAGACCGAATAGACCAGGTGATTGACGCCATGCGCGGGGTGTACGACCCTGAAATCCACAAGGATCTGGTCACCCTGAACATGGTCCGCGACGTGAAGGTCACCGGCGACGATGTTTCACTCACGGTGGTCCTGACGACCCCCGCGTGCCCCCTGCGCGGCGAGATTGACAGCCGCGTCCGCGCCGGATTGGCCACGCTGGGCTGGGTGGCCAACGCCGAGATTGAAATGACCGCCGAGGTTGGCTCGCGCAGTTCCTCGCCATCGGCTTCGCTCCCCGGCGTCAAGAACGCCATCGCCGTCGCCTCCGGCAAGGGCGGGGTCGGCAAAAGCACGACCGCGGTGAACCTCGCGGTCGCCTTGCGCCGCCAGGGAGCAACGGTGGGGCTTCTGGACGCCGACGTCTACGGACCGAACATCCCGCTGATGATGGGCAGCAGTGCTTCCCCCACCGCCTCCGGCGGCAAGATCCAGGCCATCGAGTCCTACGGCGTCAAGTTGATGTCGCTGGGGTTCATGCTCGACGAAGATACCCCGGTAATCTGGCGAGGGCCGATGATCGCGGGCGCCCTCAAACAGTTGATCGGCGACGTCGACTGGGGCGAACTCGACTACATGATCGTCGATCTTCCGCCGGGCACCGGCGACGCGTCGCTCTCGCTGGCGCAATTGATCCCGCTCACCGGCGCGGTCATCGTGTCCACCCCGCAGGCCGTCGCCCTGCAGGATGTTCGGCGCGCAATCTCAATGTTCGAACGTCTCAGCGTGGACGTCCTGGGGCTTATCGAGAACATGTCCTGGTTCGAAAACCCGATCGATGGTTCGCGGCTCGAGATCTTCGGTCACGGGGGCGCGCGGAGCGCGGCCGAGCACCTCGAAATTCCCTTCTTCGGCGAATTGCCTTTGGACGAAGCCGTCCGCCGGGGCGGCGACGAAGGCCGGCCGGCGGCGCTTTTTGGAAGCGACCAGCTGATCGACACCTACAAGGCGATCAGCTCCAAGGTGGCGGCTGCGATCTCGGTCAAGAATCTCGAACGGGTAGAACCGCTGCCGATGCTCTGATCGGCGGCAGCGCCTGTTTCTGCCTGCGTCCGGTCAGCTTTCTCGCCCGGCGACCCTGGCGTTGTACCAGCCCAGCGCAAAGATGGCCACCGCCACTACCGCCACGAAACCGACCGCCACCGGTCCGGTGTAATCCTCGACCAGTCCGCGCACGCGCTCGCCGAGAAACATCAAGGCCAGCGCCACCGCCAGGAACCGGCCGGCGCGGCCCACCAACGAAATCAGCATGAACCGCTTGAAGTTGATCTGACAGACTCCGGCGCCGATCGCGAAAGCCTTGTAGGGCAACGGCGTGAAGCAGGCCAGCAGCAGCGCGAGGGTGTCGTTTTCGCGGTACTTGCGCTCCACGTAACGAATCTGGGGCTCAGGGACGATCCGGTAAACGAGCGGCCGCCCGCCGACCAGGCCTATCCAGTAGCCCAGCCAGGCCCCCAGCAGCGACCCGACTGTCGCCAGGGCCGCCAGGGGAATCGCGAAGAGGGGATTGGACAGGATGAGTACCATCATCAGCCCGTCGGGCGGGACCGGCAAGATGCTCGAGTCCCAAAACGCGACCAGGAACAACGCCACCCATCCGAACGGCGATTGCCCCCAGCTCAGAATCCAGTCGGTCAACTGGCCGAGTAGCCCAGCGATTTCGTTCATGCCCAATCCTGCCTACCCAACTCCAACTGGCGCTGGCAAGGCGCGAACGAGAGGCGGTGCTCGGCGCTCGGGCCGTGAGCGGTAAGCGCCTGCAGGTGGTGGCGGGTTCCGTAGCCGACGTTTGACGCGAACCCGTATGCTTCGTAACTTCCGGCCAGGCGTCGCATGTGGGCGTCGCGCGCAACTTTGGCGCAGATGGATGCGGCCGCCACGCTGAGGCACGAGCTGTCGGCGCGGGGGATGGCGATGAATCTCTCCGGGACGGTGGGTCCGCTCAGGGCCACCGCATCGCTGATCAGCGCCTGCGGGCGGGGGCGCAATTGGGCAAGCGCGGAAATCATCGCCTTGCGGGTTGCCGCAACCACCCCCAGGCGATCAATTTCGGCAGCTTCAGCCCAACCCAACGCCACCACCGGCGCCAGCCGCCAAACCCGGGCGCTCAGGTCCTGGCGCCGGCCGGCCGGCACCTGTTTGGAGTCGTTCACTCCGGCCAGTTTCTCCCGGTCGCCGAGCAGTCGTCGGTCCAGCAGCACGGCGGCGGCGCAGATCGGTCCGGCCAAGGCGCCGCGTCCGACCTCGTCGACGCCGGCCACCAAGTCGATCCCGGAGGAAAGCAGATCGAGTTCCAGCGCCGGATGCAGTTGGACGCCGGTCAGTTTCAAACCTCCGGTTGGAGCCGGACCGGCTTATTTTGCTTAGCCGGCGCCGCTCGGGAGGCCCGAGTGGCCGCCCCGGGCGTCAGCGCCGCGAGGGCTCGCGAACGCGGGCAGCCCGGCCCTTGCGTTCGCGCAGGTAGTAGAGCTTGGCCCGACGGACCCGCCCGCGGCGGACCAAGTCGATGCGGTCGATTACCGGCGAATGCACGTGGAAGCAGCGCTCGACTCCGACCCCGGCATGGGAGATTCGGCGAACCGTAAAAGTCTCCTGCAGGCCGCCGCCACGCCGCTTGATGACGACCCCTTCGAACGCCTGGATGCGTTCGCGCTGTCCTTCGCGTACCCGGCTGTGTACCCGGACCGTGTCGCCGACCCCGAAATCCGGGAGGTCGTCGCGCAGGAACTGGCGGTCAATTTCAGCGATGATCGTGGACATGGCGCTCGCAGGCGTACGCTGGGGCGTCGGGGGTGGAAATTGGGCGACGCAAAGCGGATTTTAATTGATTTGCCGACCCGATTCAGTCCCAGTCAAAATCGGCCGCGGTGCGCTCGCGGGGGTTTTCCAGTCGGGCCGCCCCGCAGGCGAATACGGCCCCGATAAGTTCCGCAAGATTTGCTGTCCAAGCGGGTCCGAGGTCGGAAACCGGGTGTTCGCCGGCACCGGTCCCGGCGGCGCGCGGGATTTGCAACCGGACGTCGCCGGCGTCAAATCGAAGCGTTTTGACCTGCTGCTGCAATAGCGCCGCGGCGGTCAACCGGACGGCGGCAACCCAACCTGCCAAGGCCACGACGCGCTCGGCCGCGACGGGATCCAGCAATCGCAAGCGCGCATTGAATTTGCTGGAGCCGACCGGCTCGTTGCGATGCCGCCCGGAACGCTCAAGCACCAGGGCAGCCCAGCCGCCGAGATCGTCAAAGCACTGCTCGATCAGCACCAAGCCTCCGGTGATCCGGCCCCTGACAACCTCGGGGTCGGCGGGAGCGGCAATATCGCCGAGCAGTCGGTCTGCCGCCAGGAAGGCGTTCGCTATCCCGGCCGCCCGTCGATGCTGCGCCGCGGCCGGCGGCGCCGTCCGCACGGCATCCGGAACGACATCGCTCCAACCGCGGGCCGCCAGACGTTCGCAGGCGGCAAGCAATTCGGGGTCGGCTTCTCCGCCGGCCCGGCTTGATCGAGCGAATGCGTCGCTAAAGGCCATGTTCTCAAAGTTCCCGGGTTAAGGACCGGCCGCCCACGGTCGATTGGATCGCGCGGGGCAAGACCTCCGCCCAATTACGATAATGCCGACCAATGCCAACCATCTTCCCATGCAATGGGCCGCGTCCGTCCGCCGGTTTCCGGACCGCTTTCCTGGCCCTGGTGCTGGTCGCCGGCTTTGCCATCGGCGCGTGCGAACGGGAGTCGGCCTCCCAAGCCGTCGCCACCCCGCCATCTCCGGTTCCGGCCGCACCGCTGCCCGAAAGCCCGGGCCGGGAATCGGCAACCGCACCGGTCGGCTCCCCCGCACCGCTATCGGAGTCTTCGCGCCAGGCCGCCACCGCAAGTCCGGTCAATGCCGATCCGGCGCCGGGCCAATCGGGATTTGATCAATTCGTAAGGGAAAACGCCCGGCGGGCGGCGGCGGCGGCGGAGAGGGTCCGCGGCCTAGACCGCCCGTTTCTCGAGCCCCGGATAGTAAGCCCCGATGAAGCCGCCGCCGAGATCGCGGCCGCGCTTAAAGATCAGGACGCCGAAGAGGTTTGGCGGCGCGACCGGGCGCTGCAACTACTCGGCGTCCTGCCCTCCGGGCAGGGCCTTGACGAAATCTACCTGGGGCTCGTTCCGGATCAGGTCATCGGGTTTTACCTGGCCAAGGAAGACGAACTCTACGTCGTCGAGCCCGCCGAAATTGGACGAAGCGCGTCCGATCAAGCCCTCATTACCCTGGCCCACGAGTACATCCACGCGCTTCAGCAGACCAATTTCGATATCGAGTCGCTCAGCGCGGCGGTCCCCATACTGGACTTTGACCGCCAACTGGCTCTAAGCGCCCTAATTGAAGGCGATGCCAGCGTTTTCGGATTTACAGCGGTCGCCGAGCAGGTCGATCTGCAGGCGCTGCGGGCGGAGGAACCGGCTCCCCCGCCCGATATGGGACGCTCCGGCGAGTTCGTGCTGCAGCTGCTTGCCTATCCGTACGTGGCCGGTGCCGAGTACGTCCTCGGGGTCCTGCTGGCTTCGGGATTGACCGGGCTCGACGGGCTCTATGATCCTTCGGCGCTGCCGCAGGCGACCGCCCAGATAACTCCGCTCGGTCTCCGGTCGCAATGGCAGCGAAGTTCGGCCGCGGAATTTGCAACGCCCGAACTGCCCTGCTGGAATTCATTGGGCTCCGGCAGCCTTGGCCAATTCGTTCTGGGGGTGCTGCTGGGCGGGCAGATCGAGAAGGGCCAGCGCGGGCCGTCCGACTGGGTCGACGACCACCTGCTGCTGATCGGCAACGGGGAGACTGAAGTCCTGATGTACCGGGCCGAATTCGCCGGTCCGGCGGCGGCGGAGGATTTCTTCGTCCGTCTGCAGGGCCTGATCGCCGGAGGCCAGCTGGATCACGCCGGTCGCATGGGGACGCTCGAAGCGACCGGGCCGGCGAGTTTTAGCTGGAAGCTGGAAAAGCGGACCGCGTGGGCCGAATTCAACGGTACCGGCGTCAACCTGATCGTGGGTGATCACGCCCGGGCCGTCGAATCCGCCGCCAGTGCGTTGGCCGGCTTCGTCGACGTCGAATTGGCCGAAGAGGACTACTGCCCGGCGCAGTAGTCAAGGAACCGTTCCCATTCGCGATCAATGCCGCGTTCAAGATCCGTGAGCGAACCATGATTACCAATAATCCGGGCCGGCGTCCCCGGCCGGCGATTCTGAAAAAGGTCCAATTTTTCAGCAGCCGACGATTGGGCACCGATTCGCAATCCGGCTTGCTCGGCGGACAGATTGCGGCTGCGCCGCAGGCGCGCGATCTGTTCCCTTCTTGGACTCTCCAATACCCAGAGGGCGTCTAGCAGGCGGACGTTTCGACCCTCGACCAATTTGATGGCCTCGATAACGTGCGGAGTCGCAGGCGGGGCCTTGGCGATGAGCGCACCGACCGCCTCGAAAACCGCCGGGTGCACGATCGCCTCCAATTCGGCGAGCGCCGCGGGGTCCGCAAAAACCAGCTCTCCCAGCTTTGCGCGGTCGACCCCGCCGGGGCCAATCAGGTCGGCCCCGAACCGTTCGCCGACTCTTATGGCCACCGGGTGGTCGGGTCCATACATCTCGTGGACGATCCGGTCGGAGTCGATGACCGTGGCGCCGCGGTCGGCTAGCCAGCCGGACACCAGCGACTTGCCGGTGGCGATATTGCCGGTTAATCCGAGCACCGGCGGGCGGGTCGAGTTCATGATCGATTGGTTCCGGTGGTATCCGCCGCCCACATTCAAGTTAGGTAGCGGCGGCAGGTCTGGGATGATGATATTTGGCGGCGGCGGGGCAGGCGCCCCCCGCCGGTTCAACGACTGTCGCAATGGCGTGGACTAGGACCCTTGCAGCCACTTGACTTCCTGAATGCCGCTGCCGCCAGCGGGCGTGAGTGGCTCGGCCGGACCAGCCCGCGTCCCGCGGTCGGAGCGGTGGTTGTTCGGGACGGCCAGATCATCGGACAGTCGGCCACCGCGCCGGGGACCGGTCCGCACGCCGAGGCCCAGGCGCTAGAGCAGGCGGGCGCCCTGGCGCGCGGCGCCGATCTGTACACGACCCTCGAGCCATGCCGTCACCACGGCCAGACTCCCCCGTGCACCGAAGCCATCGTGGCGGCCGGAATCGGGCGTTGTTTCTATGCGTATCCGGACCCCAATCCGGCCGCCACCGGCGGAGCGCATGAACTTGCCGCCGCCGGAGTCGAGACGGCCCGGGTTGCGGGCTGCGACGCGGCCTTTGACGGTCTCAAGGGTTACCTTCACCACACCCGAACTGGGCGACCTTGGGTGATTGCCAAGTGGGCGATGTCGCTGGACGGCCGCGTGGCGCTGCCGGCCGGCCAACGAGGGTACCTGAGCTCTCCCCAGTCGCTGTCGCTGGTGCATCGCCGTCGCGCGGAAGTCGACGCAATAGTGGTCGGTTCCGGCACGGTCCTGGCCGACGACCCTAGGCTTACGGTCCGTGCCGGCATAGCGGTTAACCGGCAACCGCTGCGGGTTGTGTTGGACGGGCGGGCCCGCCTGCCGGCGGATGCGGCGATGCTGGGAATGCCCGGCAAAACTATCTGCTTCGTGGGAGCGGCCGCTCCGCCGGAGCGGTGCGCGGCCCTGGTCGAGAGCGGCTGTTTCGTGCAAATTCAGGACGATCCGCCGCGGGCTGACCCTAACGCGGTGCTCCAGCGATTGGGTGCCATGGGAGTCCAGTCGGCCCTGTTGGAAGGCGGGCCGACCACGATAGGTTCCTTTCTGGCCGCGCAATTGATCAACGAGATCGAAGTGTTCCTCTGCCCGGTCCTGGTCGGGGATCCGGCGTCGCCGGTAGCGCTCCGGGGCTTGCCGGAGGGATTCTTGTCGCCGGGATTGGAATTGCTGGAGAGCGGAACGGTCGGACCCGATCTCTGGTTGCGGGCTCGACCCCGCGGTTCAATCGACTGGGACGGCGAAACGCAGCCCGAGCGAACCGGCGCTTGAACGACGGCGAAAATTGCCTCGTTGCCGCCCCAGAGCAACATCTCAAGGACGCACATGTTTACTGGTCTGGTCGAAGAGGTTGGAAGGGTCGAACGGGCACGCAGCGGAGCGGGCTTGATGCGACTCTCGCTACGGGCCAGCTTCGTGGACGAGCTCCAGGTGGGCGAGAGCGTTGCGGTTGCCGGCGCCTGCCTGACGGTGGTGGAGATCGAGAGTGGCAGATTCACGGTTGAAATCGTCGACGAGACTCGTCGCCGCACCAACTTGGGAACCCTGCAAACCGGCCGAACGGTAAATCTCGAACGGGCCCTTCGGGCCGACTCCCGCCTTGGCGGGCATTTCGTCCAGGCGCACGTGGATTGCACTGCCACGGTCCGGGCAATCGACCCCGACGGGGAGTCGCAACTTATAACCTTTTCGCACCCACCGCAATACCGCAAGCAGATCGTGGAGAAGGGTTACGTGGCAGTGGACGGAGTGAGCCTGACCGTGGTCGAATCCGGCCCGGACTGGTTCAAGGTCGCGTTGATCCCGCATACGCGGTCGGTAACGACCCTCGGTGAATTGACTCTGGGGACAAACTGCAATCTGGAGACGGACGTGCTGGCAAAGTACGTGGTCGCGCTGGCCGAATCCACCGCAACCGGTCTATGAACGGGCAGGTGTCGGCCGCCGCCGAGAGCTTCGCGTCCGGCGAGCCGGTCGTGATAAACAGCGCCGGCAGGGGCGATTTCGTGGCCACCCTCACCATCCCGGCGGCGGCGGTGACCACCGCGGTGCTGCTCGAACTCATGCGGATCTCCGGCGGGGCCTTCGTGGCTATGACTGCTGGAACGCTGGCCCGGCTGGGCATCGCCCAGGAGCACACGCCGGCGGCCGGCATGCTGGCCAGCCCGGCATTCTGCGAGACGGTCGACCTGATCGGCCCCGATTCCTACTCGGTCACCGGCCAGGCGGCCACCATCCGCGCCCTCGGATCGACCGAGACGAGGCCGCAGCAATTGAAAAGACCCGGTTTGATCAGGCCCCTGCGGGCGTTTGACGGCGGCGTGCTGCGCCGACCGGGCGTTACCGAAGCGGCCACCGATTTGGCCGTCCTGGCCGGCATCGAGCCCGCCGTCCTGTTCGGTCGCCTGCTAAATGACGAGGGCGATCCGCTGGGCGCCAACGCGGCCGCGGAGCTGGCCTCCGCCAGGGGCTGGAAGACGCTGTCGACTACCGACCTGATCGCCCACCGGCGCAAATCTGAAAAGCTGATCGAACGGCTGGCTTCGGCCCAGCTCCCGACCCCCTGGGGCGAATTCACCGCGACCGCGTTTCGCGACTCGGTAACTGGAGACGACCACGTCGCTCTGGTGATCGGCCAGATCGAGCCGGGCGAGCCGACTCTGGTCAGGGTGCATGATGAATGCCTGACCGGCGACGTCTTCGGGTCGATGCGCTGCGATTGCGGACCGCAACTGAGAACCGCCTTGCAGCGGGTGGCGTCCGAGGGGCGGGGCGTGATCCTCTACATGCGCCAGGAGGGCCGTGGAATAGGTCTGGCCAACAAACTGCGGGCCTACGCGCTGCAGCAGCAGGAGGGTCTGGACACCGTCGACGCCAACATCGCGCTCGGCTTTCTGCCAGACGAACGCGATTACGGGATCGGCGCGCAGATCCTGGGCGAACTGGGCGTCACTAAGCTGCGGCTGCTCACCAACAATCCCCGCAAACGCGTCGAAATTTCTGGCTACGGACTGGAGATAGTCGAGCAGGTCCCGCTGCAAATCGAGCCAAATGAACACAACGCCCACTACATGGCGACCAAGCGCGACCGCATGGGGCACGACCTCGAATTGGCCGAGCGGGACTGAAATGGCCCTGCGCGGCAAGATCGCCGTTGCGGTAACCGATTACCACCGCCGCTACACCGACAAACTGCTGGCCGGCGTGCGCGCCGGCCTGGGCGACGGCGATCCGGGATTCGTACTGGTCGAGGTCGAGGTCTTCCGTGCACCGGGATCGTTTGAGCTGCCGCTGCTGGCCAAGAAGCTGGCCGCCAGCCACGCCTACGCGGCGGTGATCTGCCTGGGCTGCATCATCCGATCCGACACGCCGCACTTCGATTACGTAGCTGCCGAGTGTTCGCGCGGGATCATGCAGGCGGGGCTCGACACTGGCGTGCCGGTGATATTCGGAGTCTTGACCCTGGACAACGAACAGCAGGCGATCGACCGCACCCACGACGACGAGACCAATCGCGGATTCGAGGCCGCCAAGGCCGCCCTGATGATGATCAAGACGCTAAACGCCGGTTCCAAAGACCACTTCACCGGCCACGGCTGGGACCACTAGAGAAAAAGGTCCAGGGCGCCGTTTAAGTCCGTGGCCGTTGCCGTCGCCGCCGGCGGTTCCGAGCCCGAACGGTCGAGCAGCACCGCCCGGAATCCGGCCCGCTCGGCACCCAAGTAGTCCTCGGGGTGCGAATCGCCGATGTGAGCGATCGGGCCATCTCCGACGCCGGCCCGCCTGCGGGCGAGGGCAAAGATCTGCGGATCCGGTTTGGCGACGCCCTCCAGGCCCGACACCACCTTGAAATCAAAGAGTTCGTCGACTTCCAGCTCGCGCAGTGTTGCTTCCAGCAGGAATGAGTAGTTGGACAGCACTCCGGTGACCAAGCCGGCGCGGCGGGCGCGCTCCAATGCGCCGCGCGTCTCCGGATAGAGTCGCGGCGGGAAGCTGGCCGCGATCGCCCGGCCCACCTCCAGCGGGGACATCCCGGCCGCCTCGTCGCCGAGTGCATCCAGAACGATCTGTCCGCAGCGCCGCTGCAGGTCTGCCAGCTGGCCGGCGTCGCCTACGTACTTGTGGTGCGATCGGTAGTAGGAAAACTCGGCGCGGAGTCCGGCCGCCACCGCCGCCACGCCGCCGCGGTACCCCAGCCCGCGCAGGAGGTCGCACACGGCGCGCGCAGGATCGCCGTCGCCGAGCCGGAACAGTGTCCCGAACCCGTCAAAGCAGACTGCCGTCGGCCGCGCGGTTCCCGCAGGCTGGGTCATCGGTTGTCCACCCGATCTTTCATTGCCCACTCTTACAATCTTGCGCCGAACCACTCGCTCAGGTGCGCCAATCCGCGATGTTATGTCAACCGCATGAACTAAATTCCTGGATGGAAAACGATCGCAAGCTCGTGATCCTGGACCTGCGCAGCCCGGCTGAATACGAAGCCGGCCATATCGTGGGAGCGCTGAACATCGACGTTAGCAGCTACCACCCGATCATCCGGACCGAGGACCAGCGCATAGAGGCGACTCGCTATCTGGTCGACATGTTCCGGTCGGCCGGGGTCGACAACGACTCGACGGTCGTCCTTTACCAGAATTTCACCGGCTGGGCGGTCTGTCGCGCCTACTGGATGCTCGACTACCTGGGCCACGCGCCGGCCCAGATCTTGGACGGCGGCTATCGCAACTGGCTCGATTTCGGCGGCTCCATTCAGGTAGAGGTCAACCAGCTCCCCGGCGGAGGCAACCTGTCCCCGAGTCCGCGCCCCCAGGTTCTGGCGACCGCAGACTACATCCGGAAGCGGCTCAAGGATCCCGACTTCCAGATCATCGACATGCGAACGATAGAAGAATTCGACGGCTCCGACGCCCGCGAGAACCCTCGCCACGGACACATCCCGGGGGCGGTCTGGATGAACTGGGAAATGCTGGTCGGCGCAGACGGGCAGATGCGCAACCAACGCGAGATTGCCGCCGAACTGGCCCAGCGCGAGATCAGTTCCGAGAAGGAAGTCGTCGTTTACTGCAACGGCGGGGCGCGCTCGGCGTGCGGCTACATCGGCCTGCGCATGGCCGGATACGGGAACTTCCGCAACTACTTTGGCTCCTGGCACGAGTGGTCACGCCAGAACGATCTCCCGATAGAGCAGCCCGTCTACGTAGCCAGATAGCCAGGAACCATTCGCCGGGGCGGTTTCAATCCGGTTCCCGGGCGGCCATTCCGAGCAGGAATTCTTCCTGGCGGGCGGACTCAACCGCGCCCGGCCGCAATCGGCGCACTCTGTCAATCGCCGCGCGGGGTTCCTCGCCACCGGCGATCATGAGGCCGGCAACGACTACCCCTGTGCGTCCATAACCGGCGAAACAGTGCGCGAACACCGCCTTCCCGGCGCGGTTGGACTCCTCAACGAACCTCGTTGCGCGATTCATCTGGTCCCTGGTTGGAGCACCCGAATCGACGATCGGCAGGTGCAACCAGTCCAGCCCGGCGTCGTTTAACGCCGCCGCATCCAGGCCTTCTTCGGTCAGGGTTATCACGGCACCGAAACCAAGCCCGGCCAGGACCTCCAATCGTTCAGCCAATTCCCCGCGCCGGGCGGGGTGCGAACCGCCGCCCAACCTGCCCGGAATTGCCCAGAAATGGTCCACCGGTTCGATAGATTCCTTAGATATGCGCGGGCGCCTCACCGATTCACAATGCAAGCGGTGAAAGCTGCACCAAACCTAAACTAAGCGTACGCCCGACGAGGCGGTAGCTTGGGAGGCTGACATGAGCAGGGGAAGAATTAGCCGGCGCCGGTTCCTTGGTACCGGGATGGTCGCCGGGACGGCGGCGATCCTGGCTGCCTGCGGTGAGAC
Organism: Chloroflexota bacterium; assembly: GCA_009840625.1. Classification (NCBI taxonomy): domain Bacteria; kingdom Bacillati; phylum Chloroflexota; species Chloroflexota bacterium. Next base: position 791,060 of record VXNJ01000001.1, read on the forward strand.
GGTAGAGGTCGAACGCATCGTCACTCAGGTGGTCGAAAAAGAGGTCGAGGTCATCAAAGAGGTGACCGTAGAGGTTGAAATCCCGGTCGAGCGGTTGGTGGAAGTCCAGGTCGTTCAGGAAGTGGAGGGCCCGCAGGACGTCTCCTACGAAGCCGCCAACGTCGACTGGCGCAAGTACGCCGGACAGGAAATCAACGTCCTCGGTGTAAACGGATTTGTGACCCAATGGCAGCAGGGTCTTTTGCCGGAATTTGAGCAGATTACCGGAATCAAGGTCAATTACGAGCTGCTCGGGGAAACCCAGCTGTTTGACAAGACCAACCTGGAGTTGACCTCGCGATCGGCCAATTACGACCTGTTCTGGTCGGCATGTTTCAACATCCCGCGCTGGCTTTCCGGTGGACTGATCCAGGACCTAAGCGGCTACCTGAACGATCCCGATCACACCGATATCGAGTGGTACGACTTCGGCGACATCCATCCATCGGTCAGGGGCGCGGTCACGGCGGGCGACGAAATCGGCGCGGTACCGTTCGACGCCGTCTCGCACGCAAACTTTTTCCGGGTCGACAAATTCGAGGAAGCCGGTATCCAGGATCCGCCGGACACGATGGATGAATTGGAAGAGACCGCAGCCAAGCTGTACGACCCGGAGAACGATTTCTACGGTATATCGCTGCGCGGCGGGTTCCTGCAAATCATGTACCCGGCGTTCCCCTACACCTACGGGGGCGGGTACCTGGACGACGAGTGGAGATCAATCATCAACTCCCCCGAGAGTCTGGCCGGGACCCAGAAGTACGTCGACCTGGTGACCAAATACGGACCGCCCGGGTCTTCAACCAAGATTTGGAAGGACGTGCTCGAGGACTTCCGCGGCGGTCTCTCCGGCATGCTGCCGGACACGTTCGGTTTCACGCCGGGCTTTGAGGACGTAAACGCTTCCAAAATCATCGGAACCGTAGGCGCCCACTACATGCCCGGAGTGACCAAGGACGAATACGGCGAGCACGGTTTTTGGACCTGGACCGTGACGATGAACAACTTCTCGGAAAAGAAGGACCCTGCCTGGCTCTACATGCAGTGGGCCAGCTCCCGTCTGACCGCGCTGCGCTTCGCGCTCTTGCGGTGGGTCACGGCCCGCAACTGGGTTACCCAGCAGAGCGTCTGGCAGGACGTGGTCAAGGACAAGAACTTCGGCCAGTGGCCGGTGGTGTTCGGACACGGAATCTCGACCGCTCGCCCGGACTACCTGGTCACATCGGTTAACGGGCGCCCGATCCCCGAAGCCCAGGACGTCCTGCGGATCCAGGGCATCGAGCTATCGTCGATGGTTGCCGGCGAGAAAACGGTCGAAGAAGGATCCAATTCGTCCTTCGAGCAGGTCAACAACCTGATGACGCAAGCCGGCTACTACTCCTAGGTAGCTGCAACACCCGTCCCCCGGCCAACCGCGGCCGGGGGACGGATCTGCGAACGCTGGGCGATTAGTCCGATGTTTCAAACGCCGACCGGTGGGGGGATTCCCCGGGGACCCCGACCCGGGACATGAACTGGTTTCGGGTCCGAAACCTTTCGATCGGGCTTGGCCTTTCGCCGGCCCTGGTCGTTCTGGTGGTGCTTACCCTGACGCCCATGCTGCTCAACCTCTATTTGGCGTTCACGTTCTGGCGCGGCGGGGTGGAGGATCCGCGCTGGGTCGGACTGAACAACTTCCAGTTCCTGCTCAACGATCCCAACTTCATCAACTCGGTAGTGCGCTCGGCCACATTCACCTTCGGGTCGGTTGCGTTCCAGCTAGTTCTGGGACTATTGATCGCCATCATGCTCACCCGTCGCCTGCGTGGCAGCGCGTTCTTCCGGGTAGCCCTCCTGATGCCGATGGTCATGACGCCGGTGGTCTCGGCGCTGACCTTCAAGACTTTGATCTATGACCCGAATTGGGGCCTTACCGGCTACGCGTTCGACGTGCTGGGATTCGGGCGCATCGCCCCCTTGAGCGACGTTAACCTGGCCATCGTCAGCGTGATACTTGTCGACATCTGGCATTGGACACCGTTCATGACGATCACGATCTTCGCCGGTCTGCTCTCAATCCCAGACGAGCCGCTGGAGGCGGCCGCCATCGACGGTGCCAACGCCTGGCAGAGGTTCCGCTACGTGATCCTGCCGATGGTCATGCCGGTCCTGCTGGTCGTAACTATGCTGCGGATGCTGGACGCGTTCCGCACCTTCGACATGATTTACGTAATGACCCAGGGCGGTCCGGGCCGGGTGACGATGACTTTGCCGATATTCATCTACGAGACGATGTTCTCGTTCTCGAATTTCGGAGGGGCGGCCGCCGTCGGCCTGGCGATGACGCTTTTCTCGTTTGTTCTGATCGCGATCTTCACCAGGGCCCTGGCCGCGAGCCGGGGGACGGCGTACTGATCTTGCCCACAGGCTGTCCGCATGCGCCGTAGACGCCGAACCGTCGACGCCTTGGTTTACGTCGGGCTCTTCATCGCTTTCGTATGGTCGGTGCTGCCCATGTACCTGGTACTGACCACCTCGGTCAAGGTGCAGTCCGACGCCTTCTCGCTCACCCCCAAGCTCCTGTTTTTCCGGTTCACGATCGAGCACTACCAAGACGTGATCGGCGGGGTCCACCAGAACTTTCTGCGGTTCTTCGTGAACTCGATCATCGTTTCGATCGGGTCGGTGATCGTGGCGCTGGTAGTCTCGATTCCGGCCGGTTACGTATTGGCGCGATTTGATTTCCGCGGCAAACGCGCGTTCGGATTCTTCCTGCTGCTGCCGCGGGCGATTCCGCCGATCGCGATGCTGCTGCCATTCTTTTTCCTCTGGACCCGGCTCGGGCTCATGGACACCCTCCAGGGCCTGGTGCTCATCTACGTCCAGCTCAATCTATCGATCGGGGTCTGGATGCTGCGCGAGTTCATTGCCGAGATTCCCCGCGAGCTGGAGGAAGCGGCCCTGGTCGATGGCTGCACGCGGTTCCAGTTGATCTGGCGGATCGTGTTGCCGCTTGCGGCGCCGGGAATCGCCGCTACCGCGATCCTGCTGCTGATCTTTTCCTGGAACGAGTTCCTGTTTGCGTTTTCGGTGGCTGGCGCCAAGGCTCGCACCGCCCCGGTCAGCGTGTTCAATTTCGTAGGCGTCGAGGAAGTGCTTTGGGGTCAGCTGCACGCGGCGGGCACGATGGTGGTCCTGCCGGTCATCCTCTTCGCCCTGCTTGTGCAACGGCGGATGGCCGCCGGGTTGACCGCCGGAGCCGTCACCGGGTAATTCGCGCCCAAAACCTGCTCGGCAATACCGTTTCAATTAAGCTATTGGAAAGTCCGCCCCGGTGGGCGTACTTTTAGGCGAGACACGGCTTTTGCCGAATAGTTCTGGTTTCGCCGGGCCGCGGGTGGTCACTGACTTGCCACAGGCGGCTTTACATAGGCGCCGGCGGCGCGGCCGCGGCGCGGAAAGGGTGACCGCCTATGGCAAGCGTCACACTTGACAACGTCACTAAGCGCTTCGGCGAAGTAGTGGCGGTCAGAAACCTGAGCCTTGAGATCGAGGACCAGGAGTTCCTGGTGCTGGTCGGCCCGTCGGGTTGTGGCAAGTCCACCACCCTGCGTCTTATCGCCGGCCTGGAAGAGCTCAGCGCTGGCAACATCTACATCGGCGACCGCGTGGTCAACGATGTCGCGCCGAAAGACCGCGACATTGCGATGGTGTTCCAGAGCTACGCGCTCTACCCGCACATGAGCGTTTACGACAACCTAGCCTTCGGGCTGCGCCTGCGCAAGACCGCCAAGGCGGAGATCACCCGCCGGGTCCAGGAAGCCGCTGAACTGCTGGCAATCGGTGAACTGCTCGACCGTAAGCCCAAGGAACTCTCCGGCGGGCAACGCCAGCGGGTGGCGCTGGGGCGCGCGATCGTGCGCGAACCCAAGGCCTTCCTCATGGACGAGCCGCTCTCCAACCTCGACGCCAAGCTGCGGGTACAGACCCGCGCCGAGCTGATCCGCCTGCACGAACGTCTTCAGACCACGGTCATTTACGTCACTCACGACCAGACCGAGGCCATGACCATGGGCAGCCGGATCGCAGTCCTGCGCGACGGCGTGCTGCAGCAATGCGGCAGCCCGCAAGGTGTCTACGACCACCCAGCCAACATGTTCGTGGCCGGGTTCATCGGCAGCCCCTCAATGAACTTCTTCGACGCCAAAGTCACCGGCACCGCCGACGACCTGAAGATCGAAGCGTTCGAAGGCCAGCCGCTTGATGTCCCGCCGGACCGACGCCAGGCCTACGCGCCCTACATCGGTCAGGACGTGATCTTCGGGGTCAGACCCGAGGACCTCTGGACGCCGCAGTTTGCCCCCGATAGAACGACCAAAGACCAGCTCATCAAGAGCACGGTCGACGTCTTCGAGCCGTTGGGATCGGAAATCTACCTGTATCTGGTCACCGACGACAACTCGTACATCGCCCGGGTGGACCCGCGGACGACCGAACACGCCGGTGAGGAATTCAATGTGGTATTCGACATGAACCACATGCACCTGTTCGACCCGATGACTCAGGAAGTCATCGGCGAGGAGCCGGCCGGGATCGCTTAGGTCCCAATTCCGGAAACGGAACACCGACGGCCGGGGCTGGCAGCCCCGGCCGTCTTTTCATTGCCGGGCTTCCATTTGCCCTACCCCGGCCAGGGCAATTGAATGCCGCTGATCGGACTCAACGCGACCTGCATGCACTCGCGGCCCGGCTTTCGCAACAGCGGGGTCAGCATTTACGCCCGCAACCTGATCAAGGCGCTGCTCGAGGAGCCCGACCCCGAGCACGAATACGTAGTCTTCTGCAACGCCGACTTCGATCCCGCCAGCCTGCCCGCGCTGGCCCGCGCACGGCTCATCTTCTCGCCCGCTCCGGGCGACAGCCCCTGGCGGCGGGTCGCCTGGGAACAGTCGGGACTGGCGCTGGCCGCCGAGGAATCGCAAATAGAAGTCCTGCACGGCTTGCTGAACGTCTCTCCGCTGCTTTCTGGTTGTCGCCAGGTCGTAACCGTCCACGACCTGACCTACCTGACAACCCCGGGGGCCCATCCCTGGCGGCGGCGCGTCTGGCTGGGCGTGGCCGGCCGCTGGTCGCTGCGCCGCGCGGCCGCAGTGCTGGTCGATTCGGCATCCACCGGTCGGGACCTAGTGGAATTCCAGAATGCCGATCCGGACCGCTTGGTGGTCGCCTATCCGGGGCTCGACCCGGACCTGCGCGGCGCGGTGGATTCCCGGTCCCTGGAACGGTTCCGGCTCCGGGAGGATGTCCCCGAACGGTTTCTGCTCTACCTGGGAACGATCGAGCCGCGCAAGAACCTCGACCGCCTGATCGCGGCGTTCGCGCGGCTGGTCGGGCGCGGCTACCCGGGCAGGCTGGTCATCGCCGGCGGGGCCGGCTGGGGCGGAGTGGACGTACGCGGTTTGGCCGGGGACGCGGGCGTGGCCGACCGCCTGCTGCTGCCCGGATATGTCTCCGAATCCGACAAACCGCTCTGGTATTCATCCGCCGAAGGGTTCGTCTACCCGTCGGCTTACGAGGGTTTCGGGCTGCCGGTGCTGGAGGCCATGGCCTGCGGCACCCCGGTTGCGGCAGCCGACAACTCTTCCCTGCCCGAAGTCGTCGGCGACGCCGGATTGCTATTCGACCCCAATAACATTGATTCGATGGTGGCCGCGCTCGAGAAAATTTGCAGCAATTCAAATCCGATCCAGTCGCTGAGCCGGAAAGGCCGACGGCGAGCCCGGGAGTTCACCTGGGCGGAGACCGCGCGCTGTGCCCGTCGGGCCTATCGGATGGCCCTGAGCAGCTAGCCGACAACTGCGCATCCCCGCGGTCCGGGCCCGCCGGCGCGGTCGGACCGAATCGCTGGCAGCGGCGTCAGTGGCTGACCCTGGCGCTCGACGCGGTGGCAATTGCGGGCGCCTGGTTCATCTCGCACGTCGCCCGTTACGACCTGGGAATCGGCGGAACCATCGGGCCGGGCCGATACGTCGAACTGAGCCAGTTCCTGGTCGTCGGGCTGATATTTGCGGCGGTCATGCTCGTGACCATGTATTCGCGGGGGCTCTACCGCCGCCAGGTGCTGGGATCCTGGCTCGACCAGGTCGGGCGGATCGTGCCGGCGGCGCTGTTGGCCGAAGCCGCCATAATCGTCGCCTCTTACCTGGCCCGCGAAGCCTTTCCGCCTTCTTCGCGGCTGATGTTCGCCTACCTGGGAGTCTCGGCGGTGCTTTTGGCCGCGCTGCTGCGATTGATCGTGCACCGCTGGTACGTGAATCGCTATCGCCGCGGCATTGGGACCGAGCGGGTGATCGTGGCCGGGCGCGGGGTCCTGGCCAAGATGCTCATGCAGCAGATTCGCGGCAACGTCGGCGCCGGTATGGTGGCGCTCGGATTCCTCGATCACGAGTCCGGCAACAACGGCGACTTCGGAAGGTTCCGACGCCTGGGCGGGCTGGGCGAAATTGAATCGGTCCTCGACCAATCGTCCCCCGACCGGGTTGTCGTGGCCTTGCCGCTGGAGGCCAACGCGCACTCCAACGAGCTGATCGCGGCCTGTCGGCGGCGCGGGATCAGGGCCACCGTGGTCCCCGATCTGCTGGCCCTGCAGGCCGGACGCGTCAATACCGAAGCCGTGGCCGGCATTCCGCTGTTTACCCTGACCAGCAACCGGATAGCGGGCTTTAACGCGTTCCTCAAGCGGTCCCTTGACATCTTCCTCGCGGGAACGATGCTGGTGCTGCTGTCACCTTTGCTCGCGTTACTGGCGCTGGCGATCCGAATCGATTCGCCCGGCCCGGCATTGTTCGGCCAGCAGCGAATAGGGCGCGATCGGCGGCCGTTCCGGATGCTCATGTTCCGGTCCATGGTCAAAGACGCCTCTAACGCTCGCTACGAGATGTTTCCCGAGGCGCGCGACAAGGCGCTCTTCAAGCCACGCCACGATCCGCGCGTCACGCGGGTCGGCAGAGTTTTGCGCAAGACCTCGCTGGACGAGCTGCCCCAACTGTTGAACGTGATCTCCGGGCAGATGAGCCTGGTAGGCCCCCGCCCGCAGATCCCCGACGAGGTCTCGGCCTACGATGAGTACGCATACAACCGCTTGCTGGCCCTGCCCGGCATGACCGGGCTCTGGCAGGTCAGCGGTCGCAGCAATCTGGGATTTGAGGAAATGGTCATGCTCGACACCTACTACGTGGGGCACTGGTCGGTCGGGCTGGATCTGAAGATCCTGCTGCGCACGATCCCGGCGGTGATAAAAGGCGAAGGGGCCTACTGAAGTTGTCCGCCGCGACCGGCCGCCGGGTCGCCCTGGTTCACGACTGGCTCAACCAGATGGGCGGCGCCGAAAGGGTTCTGCTCGAACTTTCCCGGCTCTACCCCGGGGCACCCATCTACACCTCCATCTACGATCCCGCGGCGATGGACTCCGAGTTTCTGGACAAGGACATTCGCACGTCGCTGATGCAGGTCATGCCGGCGGTGTTCGAACAGCACCGCCGCTACCTGCCGGTTTACGCGGCGACATTCGCGCGCTGGTGGATCAGGGACGCCGACGTGATCGTCTCCAACGCCTCCGGATTCTGCCGCTGGGTTCCGACCGATCTTTCGACCACCCACGTCTGTTACTGCCTGACCCCGCCGCGCTATCTCTGGGACACGCGCCGCTACCTTGCCGCCGAACGCGATTTTCCGTCGACCCTTGATCCGCTGGTTCGATTGGGTCTCGACGGTCTGCGGCGGCTCGACAGGTTCATGGCCGATCGCACCGACCACTTTATCGCCATCTCGCAAGCAGTCGCCGACCGGATCCGGGATTGCTACGGCCGCGGCTCCACGGTGATCCACCCGCCCGTGCGGGTTGAGGATTTTGCGCCCGCCCCGCCGACGGAAATCGGCGACCACCTGCTGCTGGTTTCGCGGCTCGCTCCCTACAAGCGGATAGACCTTGCGATCCGCGCCTGCAACCGGCTGCGAATGCCGCTGCGGATCGTGGGATCGGGCCGGGCCGAGGCCGACTTGAAGGCGATCGCCGGGCCGACGATCCAGTTCGCGGGTCGCATCGGCGAGCAGCGTCTGCGCCACGAGCTGTCCCGGTGCCGGGCAGTCCTGTTCCCCGGCGAGGAGGACTTTGGGCTGGTCCCGATCGAGGCCCAAGCGTCCGGCCGCCCGGTGCTGGCGTTTGCCGGCGGCGGCGCCCTGGAAACCATTACCGCCGGCGAGACCGGTGAATTCTTCGAACAGCCAACGACCGGCGCGCTGATTGCGGCGCTGCAGGAATTCGACGCCGGAAGTTACGATCCGGCGGTGCTGGTCGAAAATGCGCAGGGATATTCGCATCGGCGATTTGCCAATCAATTCACCCAATTCATCGACGAGGTCGCGGACCGCGCGCCCGGGCGCGGTCCGAGTTAAGCAATTGTCTTGATTGTCAAGTCCGGAAGGGGTGAGTTGAGTGGGGGTGTGGAGGAGAGCAGAGCGGGGACACCAGGCAGTCGATTGCGAGATTTCCTGGGCCGTCTTGGCCCGTCTCCATCGGATCCGCGACAGCTTCCCCGTTCTGGGCATGGCTGCGCCAGGGATCCTGCCCCGGCGGGGCGATCGACGGCGCCGGCTACCGGCGGTCAGCCTCGGCCCGCGGGCACGTCCCCATCCGTTATCCGATCCTCCCGGGCAGCGGCCTTCCCGCCCTCGCCGCGATCGGTCGTCGAAGCCTCGCCGACGACCGGGGACCGTCCCTCTTCGGCAGCGCCGGCATCTGCTTGGGGCGGCTGTTCCGGGATCGCTTCTTCCGCGCGCCAGTACTCGCCGCTGCGCAGCATCGCGTTCAGGATGGTCAGCAGCTTGCGCATGCAGGCTGTGAGCGCGACCTATACCTTTTCTATAGAGCTTTATCCGTCCCGGATTCAGGGGCACGC